>CAZBZJ010000219.1:0-1987 GCA_964496355.1 uncultured Planctomycetia bacterium
CCGGCAGCCTATGCGGCTGTGCTAAAATCCGGGCTTTGAATAGGCTTAATCGGTTAGGCGAGCATGAAAAATTAAAACAAGATGCATTAGATAGGCAGACCGAGGATTTTAAAGCGCTTAAGAGCTATTTGGAATCCGGTAAAATCGGAGCAGGAACCGCTGAAAAAGATTTATTAAAGTTGGCGGGTGAACCGGTAGTAAAGATATCCCGGCCTGATTCATGGAGATGGGTTTATAAACCGGGTAGTGCTGATTGGTTTGGAGACAGGAAACTATACGTGATATTTGATTTAGAAGGAGTCCTTGTTGATTGGGAATGCATTAATTGTACCGGCATAAAGGAGGATTAATTATGAAACGGTTTATATTGATAGGGATTGCGCTTATTGTATTAGCGGTTGCATCTGTAGCGGGGGTGTTCTACTACAAAGCCAAAATCGCTGCTGTTTCTATAGAAGAAATCTTGCCGCTAAATCCTGTAATCTTTACTAAAGTTTCGAATATCCGGCAGAGTGTAGAGGCTTTTAAAGAGACCAGGTTATGGCGGAATATACGGGATATCGATATTGAACTTCTTATGCGTAAAAGCGGGTTACCCGAAAAGTCAGTATCTGAATATAATGATTTAGTTAATACGGCCGAGAGTTTTTTGTCTGAATTTATGATAGACAGATTATTCGGCCAGCAGGTTGCTTTGGCTGTTTATCCTTTTCATCTAAAAGAAATAAGCCCGGATTCTCTTTATGAAGCCGCAGGTAATATTCTTTTGATTACACGGATAGAGCCCGAAGCGCAAATGATAGATTTTTTGTCGCAAGCATATAACAAGTTCGGTAAAAATATACGTACGGATATAAATAACTACAAAGGGTTTCAAATAACCTCGGCGGTTTTTTCGGAAGAGCTGTCTGTGTTTTATGTAAAAATAAAAGACCTTTTAGTTATAGGGTTAGATAAAGATAAAGTTGTTTCCTGTATAGACATATATAGTGAGAAAAATAAGCCTTTTTCAAAAAGCCGTGATTATCAATGGCTACATACCCGCCTTAACAAAAATCTCGATAATTTTACGTTTGTTGATATCGAGCTGTTATTAACAGATGTAAAGAACCTGTTATTTGCCTTACAGGATAAAGAGAAGACGGCTTTAAAACAATCCGGTCAGGTATATGATTATCTCGCGGAACTCGAAGGGTTTGAATTGATAGGCTTAGCTTCGTATAATAATGGAGTCGCAGAGAACCGGATAATCGTAAAGTTTGACAGGGACAGGCTGTCAGATAGGTTTTCCGCCATATATGCGTATCCTCCCCAAGAGAATAAAACCATAAAATTCGTACCCGAAGATGCGGTTTATTACCAATGGAGTAATATGTTTGATGCCCGGTCTGTTTGGAAAAGTTTTATGGATAATATACCGAAAAGTTTACCTCCGGCTGGTAATTCCGGAAAAACATCGCGAGAAGAACTTATTGATGATATGGTTAAATCGGCCGAGGATAAATTAGGCCGGGATTTATATGCGGATATCCTGCCGGTGTTGGGAAATCAAACCGGCTGGGTCTTATACGATATTGATACGGCCGGAATATTACCTTTACCGAAAGCTATGATGTTCGTACAGGTTGAGGATAAAAATAAAGCTGTCTTGATTTTGAATGATTTAGCTTCAAATAATAATATCGAGTTTGAATCGGAGACTTACTACGGCAATACTATTAACTATATATCTTTACCTCTGGGTACAAGTTTGCAGCCAGGCTATACTTTTGTAGATGATTATCTTCTATTGTCTAGCAGCCGGGCTTTAATGCAAAAAGCCATTGATGCTTACAGGGGAGAATCTAAGGGGTTAAGCGATAACGCCGATTTTAAAAAAGTAGATTTTGGCCTTCTTGAAAATAACAACTCCATTACCTATTTACAGGCAGATTTATTGTTTCGAAGAATAGGCGAGATATGTGAATGGGGTTTGACATGGGTATCG
>CAZBZJ010000219.1:1997-2545 GCA_964496355.1 uncultured Planctomycetia bacterium
CGTATATGGTCAGGAACCAGCAGGCTGCTCTGGAAAACCTTAAATCGCAGGTTGCTTTATTAAAGAATGATATTCAAGACGCAGCAGCGGACGCGGAAAATTTAAAAAAATATAAATCTATGCTTGAAAAACAACTGGTAAATCAGGAAGTCGTACCGGATGCTGAAAAAGAGGAGTTATCTAAAACCAGCCAGGACATACAAGCTAAGACCGAATATATAAGGCAAAAGAGAAGCCAGTTGTCGGTTAAAGAATCCGAATTAGATAAAATGAAGGAACAGGTAAACACAACATTTGACCCGGACTTGATTCAGTTTTATTATAATGAAGTTGCCGAGCCTGTCTTAGACGGCCTGCAAATGTATAAATCTGTCGGTTCTAAATCGGTAGTAAAGGATAATTATATCGATATGCGGTCTTATTCATACTCGGTTCAGAATACAGAGCCCAGCCTTGAGTAGTCCGGTAATGAAATTTTTGTCGGTAGGGAGGTGCACCAAACGCAGTGACTAATTTCTACATACAATCGTCGGGCGATGCCCTTGAAA
>CAZBZJ010000220.1:0-2540 GCA_964496355.1 uncultured Planctomycetia bacterium
AAAAATATCTTTGAGAAGAAAAGCCCAAGTTTAAAAAGCCGGATTCACGCTATAAATAGTCTTATTGATAACAACATCAAGGTAAAAATACATATTGGGCCCTTCATCCCCTTTATAGAAGATTTAGAAAAATTGCTTAATCTAATACCCGCCAGAGTAAAAGAAGTTGAAATAGAAATATATAATGCAAAAATGGGTAGTTTTAATAAAATATTAGATATTACAAAGGGCGATTGCGCTTCCGACAAGACAGAAGCGATAAAAGAAGTATATGCGAACCCAGCAAATTATCGCCGATTTTGCGAAGGATTAAAGATCCGGGTAAACAGTTTAAACAAAAAACATAATTTTAAGATTAATTTTATAATCCCGGATTTTGACAGCTGGTATACAGAAAAGATTAAGTATGAATAATGAACATCTCGTATACCCTTAAAAGGGTATTTGAAAATTATTTTAATTACGGTAAGATTCTGTTGCTACCAGTTCGCCAATATCTTGTTTTACAGCAGTAGCGGATACTTTCCATTTTCTGTCTTCTTTAACTAACATTATTACGTAAATAATATCGGCATCAAATTTGCCTCTTTCTTTTACTTGCTTTCGTGTTTTTGTATCCATCCGGGTAATCTCATAAGGAAAGTCTTTGCCACTATAGCTATATACTACCCGAGCCATTTTTTCAGTATCATATATTTTAACATCTCGCAACTCAAGATCTACAGGATAAATCCCGTGCTTCTCCCATTCTCTCATTGGAGGATCGAATTCTTTGATCTTCTTATCTATGTCGTTTGTCCATTCTTGCGAACATAATCTCATTTGGACTTGTTTACATTGTTTGTAAGTCTTACAGCTGTGAATCTGCTCGATATATTCCATCGCGACAGCAACGACTTCCGTTCTAGTTTGCGCATGATCTCCACTGCTTTTATTCTGCTTGCTTTCTTTTTTATGAGAAAACTCTTTACTATCCGGCTGAATATTTCTTATTTCGTTGGAATGATATATTACCGGTACACCTTGAAAATCTATCTTTATATAGTCTTGCGTACGTTCGATTATTTCGCCTTCCACCTTTTTGCCTGACTTAAGAACTACTGTTTCAGCAAAGGTAAAGGCCGGAAAGGTAGAAATTGCGAAGGCCACGCCAATTATTATCCTTTTTGCCATTTTCTTACCCGGAAAATCAGCGCCCTCGTAAAAAGCCGCACATGGCGGAGTTGGGCTTACCCCGTAGCCGCCGCAGGCGGCTTTGCGAGATCAGTCAGATTGGTTTGTTATATGATTTATAGTTTAAATTGTTTACCAAGACTTTGGTTTATAAATCTTATTGCCGTCCTTCAAAATAACGGGATTTGGAAGTTGATGTTTTATGTATTGTTTCTTGTTGATTGAAAAGGAATCCGGAGACAAAGAAGCTAATTCTTTATTTTTTCTGGCATAAGGAAATGCAAATACAATCTTTTTGTCAGGAAACAGATTCTGGCATTTTCTAACCGCAGGTGATAAATCAGTATCGCCAGATACTATAACGGCTGTATCGCATAAATCATTAAGAAAAACTTCTACAACTGTTATAGCCATGGTAACATCTGTTTCTTTTTCTTCGTGTTTCAACACCATAGCCTTACATTTATCACAATAAACATATTTTACTTTAAAACGTCCAAGTTCGACCTGAATTCCAGCGGATTTTAAGCATTCAATATAGTTTTTATGGCGTTTAATTTTATTAGGATTATGTGAGGTTAGATAATATGGAATTGCTGAAAAATACCGGATTTCTTCAAGCCTGCTGGCCTTACCGAAAAGATGGATATACGACTTACATAAAGAGGATAAATCTAACCACTTTGTAGAATAGCCAGCGTGGCGCTTAAGATCTAGTATGGAGTGATAAATATTGAACCCGTCAATAAGGAAAATAACCCTATTCATAAAATAAAAAACCTCTGGATCGTAACCCAGAGGTGGCCAGTAGGATAAACCCACCGGGGATGATTACGACTATAATATAGGATAGATTCAGCCATTTGTCAATAGCTTAGAACGATTTAATTTTCTTCTTCTAACACTGCCATCACCCGCCTGATGGAGCGCCAATTTTGATAAGGAACCAGGCCTGCTGGATTGAATTATTAGACATCTTTATTATTTTCTAAATTACTGGCGTCCAATATATCTTTTTCACGGCCAGTGGACCGTTTGTTCTTTATAAGGTTTGTTTGGAAATAAAAGGTAGGGTTAAGTTCTCAATTCCTATATTTTCTTTTGATGCGTAAGCATCTTGAAAAGTTACTCCATCAATATGCGTAATGATATCAATGCGGCGGGGAGCAATCCCAATTTGCAAAACTATTCCCTTTTCGGTGAAAGTATTTTCTGTTATTTCAGAAATAGATGCACCGAACTCAGAAAGAGATTTATAGATTTTCTTTGAGTTCTCTATAGATGTCTCGACCCATATATCAAAATCGCCTGTAGCCCTCGGATACCCATATGCCCCCATAGCATATGCGCCAACAATGAGGAATTCG
>CAZBZJ010000221.1:0-2532 GCA_964496355.1 uncultured Planctomycetia bacterium
ATCGCACCGATCGTTGCATCCTTGAACCAGGGGAACTCTTCGTACGGAAGGAAGGTACCCTGCAATTCCTCTCGCTATCTTTACACGCAGCTGTCTTATATTTTACCAGAGAAAATTTAGAAATAATACCAAAAACTGCCCCCACAAAACATAAATACCGGCAGAAAAATCTGGGAATAAATAACGATACCGCTGCAAAAAATACGCTGATATAAAAAAATAATGGCAGGCTCATTCTAAAAACAAACAGGTAAATGAAGGGCTCAAACTGCAGGATATCTATATGCCAAATGAAAAATAAGCCTAAACCGGCAAATAAACAGACATATTTTACATATAAAAACTTTCTGTTCAGCTCAAACGGCACCTTAATTTTTCTTAAAGGAATCCTTGCTAACAATTCCTGAACTGCTCCATAAGGACAAATCCACCCGCAATAAAACCGGCCTAAAAAGAAACATCCTATGATAAATCCCGAAAACAGGATAAAACCTGTTAATCCCAGCCGCGTTACGGATGATTCGCCTTTGATTAGATAAGCTATATCCAATATTGAGATATAAAAGTTCCCTAAAAAACCCAAAAAAACAACCGCGCCCAGTAAAATATAATATCTAAGATAACTTTTCCGTTTAATCGTCAAAAAGACCGCAAACCCGAAATATAAGGCCGCGGTTATATATGTAAGAAAAGGATGGGACATAATTTTTGATTTAAATACCCTGCTCGGGCATTTTTCGATAAAAGTTACCTTGTTCTCCGGATAACTTTTTTTATCTGCGGATATATGGATTCCGGAGCAGTAAGATACCCTGTAGTTTCAGGATTAGGCGGATTACCGTTAAGCCCACAGAAAACGCCGCCGGCTTCTTTTATTATGCACACAGCTCCGGCAAAATCCCAGGGCCGGTCATGAAACTCGATAGCAAAATCTAATTTACCTTCGGCCACATACGTAAGTAACCTCACAGAAGTACCTAACATCCTTATATTAAAACACTCCTGCGCTATGTTACCCAAAGTCTTTAACATAACTTCCGGAGAATACCTTATACTTGAATCAAATGAACCCGAAGCTTTCCGGATATCGGTACAACCGGATACCTTTATAGCTTTACCGTTCTTAAATGCCCCTTTGCCTTTCTCCGCATAATAAAGTTCTTTATCCCTTGGCATATATATAACGCCTAAAATAAATTCATTTTTATGCCACAAGCCGATAGATACACCGAAAAGGTTGATGCCGCGTATATAATTATGGGTGCCGTCTAAAGGGTCGACTATCCACAAATAGTCACTTTGATTTTCTACCCGGCTGTTTTCTTCACCCAGGATATCATGTGAACTGAATTCTTTTTTTAAAATATCCACAATTATCTTTTCTGCTGCGGTATCCAGGTCTGTAGCCAGATTTCTATCCGACTTTTCAATAATCTTGACAAATTTACCAAAATTGGACATTAAATAATCGCCGGCTTCTACCGCAGCTTTTTTAGCAATTTCAATCATATTATCTCCTGCTTTAAGGTTTGTTTAGAAATTAATTATACCCAAAAAAACCGCCCGAATCAATTGATAATTGCCTGCCTACCGGCCGTGTACAACTTCAGGGTTATTGGTAACAATTTATTTGAAACCCTAAATCCAAAACCCAAAACTATGAATAACTCCATCTCTGGCGGGTATCGGTTAATTAAGTTAATAGAGATTACTTAGAGGAGCCGGGTAAGCTGTCTTTGAGATACTCGAAATATTCGGAATCTGTGGTAAGAATAAACACGCTATTTTCGTCGATACTCTCGTCGTAAGCTTCTAATGATTTCAAGAATGAAAAAAACTGGGGATCCTGACTGTAGGATTCGGCATATATTTTGGTAGATTTCTTATCAGCTTGTCCTTTAATCTTTTGAGCTTCTTTATATGCGGAAGAAAGAATCCTTTTTAACTCTCTCTGAGCTTTTCCGCTTACTTCTTCTTCCTTTCCTCTGCCCTCTGAACGGTACTGTTCAGCCGCCCGCTTGCGTTCGGAAATCATCCTATCATAAACCTTTCTCCGGACTTTCTCGACATAATTAACCCGCTTTATCCTGACATCGACTAATTCTATGCCGTACTGAGGAACTATCTCCCTGGCTCTCTCTAACATATCTTCCCGGATGGCGTCTCTTCCCCTGCTGATCTTCTCCAGAGCCGCTTTTTCAAACACAAGGATTATATCCTGCTCCTGCTCTAAAAGACGATTCGAACTTCTCACAATCTCTACTAAATTATGAGTCGTAACTAAATCTCTTACGGCCGCGTCTATAATATCGTCTAATCGGGCCTGCGCGCCACGTTCATTAGAAACAGTGTTATAAAATTTTAGAGGCTGAACTATACGCCACCTGGCAGTAGCATCTACTGCGATGTACTTTTTATCTTTAGTGGGAATCTGCGAAGGGTATCCGTCCCATTCCAAAATCCTCTTATCAAAATAGGTGGCTTTCTGTATAAAAGGTATTTTCATCTGCAGGCCGGCTTTAGTAATCGGGT
>CAZBZJ010000222.1:0-2515 GCA_964496355.1 uncultured Planctomycetia bacterium
ACATCATGAGAGGTAACACCGGCAGGCTTATCGACAAAAATTATACCCTGTATTTTTTTTGATGATGTATCAGACATATTTTTTAATAAACGATATTATCCGTTTCTCAACGGAATTAATCGAACCGTTCCGTACGCTTGCACCGGCTGCATTCCGGTGTCCGCCGCCGCCAAAAAATTTAGCGATACGGTTGACATTAAATTTACCGTTTGACCTGAAATTAACCCGGATTGTGTTCTTCTCAACTTTCTTGAAAAGTATGAATACTTCTCCGTTGCGTATAGACCTTAAATTATGAAATATAGCCTCGGTTAAATCTCCATAAGTTGATTCAATCCATCTGTCGGTTTTAGCCCAGACAATCTTTTTAGTTTTGTCCTCTTTAACAGACGATAAAACTTTTCCGATAAAACTTACGTCTTTAGTTTTAAACGAACTATATATATTGTGGTAGACATTCACTACAGATACACCGCAATTCAAGAGTTCAGCAATAATTTTGTGCACATAAGAAGTAGTGGGCGAATAAGTAAAAGAACCCGTATCCGTAAATATACCCGTATATAAACATACAGCCGCATCTTTTGATATTTTGGGATAGAATCTCTTGTAAATCGTATACATTATCTCGCAAGCCGAAGAAGCTTTCGGTTCTACTATATTTATATCGGCAAATTTAGTATTGCTTATATGATGGTCAATATTTATAAGCACATCTGCCTGTATAAAAGCCTGGCGGGCGTTGCCTAAACGGGTGATATCGGAACAATCAAGAATAATGCCGCAATCAACCTTATTTTTAGGCGGATACTGCTTAATTTCGTCTGTCGACGGCATAAACCTGTAATTTATAGGCACCTTCTGCGGATGGTATATATAAACTTTCTTACGCAACCGGCGCAACAACATATACATAGTTAACACAGAACCCAAGGCGTCACCTTCAACATCTTGATGAGTCCCCAGCAAGAAAGTACGGTTACTCTTGATTATTTTAATTATCCTCTTTAAACTCATATCAGCCTCACCTCAGAATCAATTAAAATATTTTATAAATATTTTATCTGGCTATTCCCTTTCTTTATTTATTTCATCGATTTTTTTGGAAATATCGATACTATACTTTATAGACTCATCCGGTATAAATCCTATATCCGGTAAGAATTTCGCCCTTAACTGCAGGCTTAATTGCTTTTTTATAAAATTTTTCATCTTTGAAAGTGTTTGCCGGGCTAACTGAAGGTTTTCCTCAGGCAAGACGCTAAAATAAACTTTACAATAACGTAAATCTTTCGAGGTATCTACCGCGACTATGCTTATCATGCCCAAGTTCGGGTCATCAACTTCTTTTTGAATAATCTCCGCCAGAATCCGGTGTATCTGGCTATTTACCTTATCGATTCTGCGCATAATTAAAAAACCTCCATCTCAGTATCGGTAACTTCGACACACTAAAAATATTTAAGAAAGATATTTCCTTGCCTCTCTGATTTCTTCGCCTTTAGTCTCAACTTTACCGTCGACTTTTTTATAAAATATTTTTTTCAGGATCCGGCCGTATTTATTCTCCGGTTTTATGCCTAAATCTTTTAAATCTTTACCGCGGATTGTAAGGCGTATTTTATTATGGATGCCTATAAACTCCCTGATATTTTCTCTGGTTTTTTTCCGGGAAGTTATAGCGTAAAAAAATATAATCGTCTCGAAACTTAAAGGTTCCAGTATCTTATGTATCCTTGACGCAGGCAACTTCCTGGATAATTTATCTATAATATTGTTTCTTCTGGAAGTTAATATTCTTATCCTGTCGCCTTTTCTGAATCCGAATTTATCCAATATTGACTTTAATCTGCGCACATGTGTATTTCTAAATAAGCCCATTAGATAGATAACCCAGCTATCGATCTTCCGCTCAAGCGTAAATTCTTTTTCAAACCAGTCTATTGCTCTTTCTATATTTTTTAATATGCCGCAATCTTCTTTATTCAAATGCCCTACTCCCATAAATCCAAAACCGGATATTCTATTTATTCTCTTAATCGGCTTAATAGGGTTTTCTTCTTTTAGAATCAGTATTATTTCATCTCTGAGCCTGTGCGCATTTACGAATTGAAAAGCGCCTTTATCACAAGCCTCTTTTAGTGCTTTCCTCGTTGCGTTATCGAACTTAAAATTAAACCTCTCTTTAAACCTAACCGCCCTCAATATCCGGGTAGGGTCTTGAAGAAAGCTATTCTTACCGAGTATGCGTGTAATCCCCTTCTTAATATCGCCTACACCGTCAAAATAATCGTAGACTTTAGCAAAATTCTTGCGGTTCAATCCCAATGCTAAAGCATTTATAGTAAAATCTCTACGGCCCAAATCATTAACTATATCCGAGCTTTCAACTTTGGGCAAAGCACCCCAATGAGAATAGGCCTCTCTGCGCGCGGTAGCCAAATCTATTTTGTGAGGCAGGCTAAATACAGTAGCCGTCCGGAACCGGTGATGTTTGCAGAAACCAGCCTTTAGC
>CAZBZJ010000223.1:0-2477 GCA_964496355.1 uncultured Planctomycetia bacterium
AGAAGAGTTTAAGGACGCTTTCGACGGATATAAAGTTGTGGAGGCCGGAACCGGAAAAGAAGCTTTAAGTATTCTTAAAAAGCCAAATGATATTGATGTTGCGGTTGTCGATGTTATGTTGCCGGGTGTAAGGGGAACACAACTTCTAAAAAGTTTACGAGAAGCTTCTCCCGATTTAGGGGTGATAATCTTAACAGGCTACAGTTCAAAGGATATAGCAATCGAAGCCCTTAAAGCTGACGCCGACGACTATCTGGAAAAGCCGGTTGATACCGAAGAGATGGATAAAAGTTTAAAGCAGATTATTTTCCGTAAAGAGGGCACTGATAATATAGGTTCACAAGGTACCGGTGATAAGATCATTCGGATAAAACGGTTCGTTCAAAAGAATTGGGATAAGAAAGTATCTTTAAACGATGTAGCAAAAACAGTTTGTTTAAGCCCGAAATATTTAAGCAGGGTTTTTAGCCAAGCTACGGGGCTTGGATTTAATGAATACCGGCTTTCATGTAAAGTCGAAAAAACCAAAGATATGCTATCTAATTCCAGCCTGACTGTCGAACAGGTTTCATATAAGGCCGGATACCAGAACATAGAATCATTTATAAGGATTTTCAAAAAAATTTCAGGTAAAACTCCTACTGAATTTCGCAATCGTACGAAAAAGAAAAAAGCCAAAAAAGCAAAAAGAACCCGCTATAAGTAACTCTCAATTTATCCGCTTAAATCAGGAGAAAAAAGTCAATTAAAAGTAGAATCGGGGTGTTGTCTTTTATCGGCCTGTTGATAAAATATGTTTAATAAAACGAAAGGGGGTAAAAAGATGGCGGAACTAAAAGACTTATTCCAGACCGGAGATTGGAAGAAAGAAAAGCATGTGCCTATTATTGAGGTACCAGAAAAAGTAAAGAAGGGCGAATTCTTCGATGTAACAGCAACTATAGGTAAAGAGGTTGCACACCCCAATAAGGCCGAACATCATATCGGCTGGATAGCGTTGTTTTTCCTGCCGGATGGCGGAAATTTTCCTTATGAGATAAGTAAGACAGTATTTTCTGCTCATGGGGCTTCAACAGAAGGCCCGGATACGAGCACCGTCTATACTCATCATAAAGCACAGGTGAGTTTTAAGACCGATAAGCCCGGGACAATAATCGCATCCAGCTATTGTAATATTCACGGGTTATGGCAGAATTCGCAGAAAATTGAAATTGAAGGATAATTTATTGGTTAACTGGGTGGTTAGTTAATTGGTATGAGTATTACCATTCATCAATTAACCAATCACTAAATAAGAAGGGGGTAGAGGATGAAGGCGGTTGTTGAATAAGTTTACAGGTTTTTAAATGGACAAGAAAAATATTGTTATATTAGGCGGTGGGTTTGGTGGATTATCAGCATTGAAAGCGTTGAGCCGGCATAGAAACGATACTTTATCCGGATACAGAATTATACTTGTCGATAAGAAAGATAAATTCGAATTTCTTCCTATGATTGCCGATATACTTGCCGGCTGGCTTAAAACCGAAAGGACACAGGTAAATTTAAATCAAGCCGCAGATAGAGAAGGCGCAGAGTTTATCAACAAGAATATCGAAGAGTTGAATGTTAAGGATAAATATGTCCGGCTTGACGGACAAATGGTGAATTATGAATATATAGTGATTGCAACCGGCGGTACGCCGGTATTCTTTGGTAACAAGGACGCCGAAGAGCGGTGTTTGCGGTTTAATAACGTGGCTGATGTTTTAGGTTTGCGCGAGAAACTATATGAACAGGCGAAATCCGGTAAGTTGAAAAATTTAGTAGTCATAGGAGGAGGATACACTGGCTTAGAGGTAGCCACTAACTCCCATTTTTTTCTAAAAAATAAAATAGGCTACCAGGACTTTAAAATAACTATAGTTGAAAAGGCCCCGGAGATAATGATGATAGTCCCGGAGTTTCTGAGAAAGGCGGTTAAGAACGAATTGCAAAAGATGGATATAAAGATCAAGGCAAATGACACTTTGGATAGATACGAAGATGATGAAGTCATACTTAAATCAGGCCAGAGGTTCAAGGATGCTGTATGCGTGTGGGTACCCGGGGTGAAAGTTTCGCCTTATTTAGATAAGGTAGAAGCTGAGAAGATTAAGGGCCGACTTAAAGTTAATGAACACCTTAATATAAGCGGCTCTGAAAATAAAGGCGTATTTGTTATTGGCGATGCGGCTGCTTTTATTGATAAGAAAAAGAAGGCGCCATTGCGTCAGGCGATTATGTTTTCTATAGGCCAGGGTAAATCCGCGGCAACTAATATTATAAGAAGGATTGACGGCAAGCCGCCCAGAAAATACCGGCCTTTGGATTTGGGTTTCCTGCTGCCTTTGACTTACTTCGTAGCTCCGGGGATAGTCCTGAAATTACCGGTTGCCGGCCGATTAGGTTACATATTGCATTATTTTATGTGCATATACCGGACGACTTTCAAGAAA
>CAZBZJ010000224.1:0-2464 GCA_964496355.1 uncultured Planctomycetia bacterium
TGGCACACATTTGGATAGTCCTTGGCACTTCGGCCCTATAACACAGGGGAAAAAGTCTAAGACCATTGATCAGGTTCCTCTTGATTGGTGTTATTCCGATGGAGTCGTTTTAAATTTTAGTTATAAAGAACCTCAAAGCAGTATTTCTGTATCTGATATTAAATCTGCCTTACAGAAAATAAGCTATGAGATAAAAGAACGAGATATTGTATTAATAATGACAGGAGCATCTAAATACATAGGAAGTAAAGAGTACTTTACGAAGCACCCCGGATTGAGTAGAGAAGCTCTTTTTTGGCTTTTGGATCGAGGAGTTAAAATAATCGGTACAGATGGGTGGGGTTTTGATAGGCCTTTTGAGGCAATGATAAAAGATTATTGGAAGACTAAAGACAACCGTACATTATGGCCAGCGCATATTGCCGGACGGGAAAGAGAATATTGTCATATTGAAAAATTGGTTAATTTAGAAAGTCTTCCCAAGACACACGGCTTCAAAGTTTCCTGTTTTCCGGTAAAAATTAAAGAGGCAAGTGCGGGGTGGTGTCGAGTAGTAGCAATCCTCGACTAATATCTAATCTTGGATATGAATTTTTTCCTTATTTTGTTTATGATATGTGTTGGTTTAGAACGTCTTTATGAACTGTATATCGGTAAGAAAAATAAAAAAGAAGGCATTATTCAAGCAGGATGGACTTTCAAGGCATTACTGATAGTCCACGTATTCATTATATTATTCACCTTGTTAGAATATCTAATAACTAACAAACGTATAAATTGGGCGATATCGATTTTTGCTTTTGCCATCTTTCTATTTTCTTTTATTTTGCGAAACGCAGCTATTCGTGCACTCGGTCAATATCATAGTGTGCACATAGAAATAAGAAATAAGCATTCATTGATAAAAGAAGGTATTTATTCGCGAATGCGGCATCCCTATTATGCGGGAGTATTGTTAGAGTTACTTAGCATTCCGTTAATATTCAATTGTTATTTTACATTACTCGGGGTAATTATATTCTATTATCCCTTTTTGTTCTATCGGATTTTTAAAGAAGAAGAATCTATGGCTAAAAAATTTGGGAACGAATATATTGATTATAAGGCACATACGGGTTTTTTATTACCGCGCATGTTTTAAATCATGAGAGTTTTTATTACCGGATCAACCGGTTTCATCGGAAAGAATTTAGTTAAAGCACTTCTGGAAGAAGGTAATGAAGTGATCTGTTTAGTAAGAAAGGATAGCGACACAAACTATTTAGAGGCGCTTAAAGTTAAGTTGGTCTATGGCGATCTGTTAAATAAAGATTCTTTTCAGCTCCCCGATAATGTAGACGTTATTTACCATTTAGGAGGTCTTGTCTATTCTCGAAATATAGAAAAGCTCCGAAAAGTTAACTATGAAGGTAGTTTAAATTTATTCAATAAATGTATCCAAGGCCAAATAAAAAAATTTATTTTTTTGAGTAGTCTAGCTGCAGTCGGCCCGGCCCCAAAGGGTGTTGAGCTTAACGAATGGTCGGTTTGTCATCCTATTACACCCTATGGTAAGAGTAAATATATTGCTGAGAAAGAAATTCTGGAAAAGGCCAAAGAAAAGAATTTTTTAACCGTAGTTATCTTAAGAGCCCCGTTGGTATATGGAGAAAACATGAGCAAAAGATCAAGGTTATATAAAGTGCTCAAATTAGCTAAAAAGGGGGTTATAATTCAGATAGGAGATGCTACCAATAAAATACCATTATGTCACGTTGACAACCTGATAAATATTTTAAAATCGACGTCGCGTAACGATGCTAAGGGAGTTTACTTTATACGAGATAAAAGAAATTATATGATAGATGATATAACCGATAGCTTGAAAGTTGCTCTAAAAAGAAAAATAAAGAAAATTTATCTTTCTCAAAAAATCAAACCCATTTTAAAAATATTTCCTAACATAAATAAAGACTTGATTGATGAGCTGGGTTACAATTGGGGCATAAATATAGATAAATTAAAACGAGATTTTAATTGGATTCCGGATAAAGAATTTAAAAACACAGTGCCATTATTGTTAAAAAATTTTAATCTGTTATGACATTATCTGCTTTTCAAATATCCTGTTTGATAAATGCTTTATCTGCTTTTCTGATAGGTATTTTTGTCTTCTCCAAAAAGAGGAAAGGTACTCCAAACGTAACATTTATTTTCTTAAACGCAGCGACATTTATATGGAGTATAGGCATTTTTCTCGAGACAATTGCTTACGATAAACAAGTAGCGTATCTAACCGCTAAATCTTTTCATGTAGCCGTATCTTTTATCCCGGCATTTTATACCCATTTTATTCTTGCTTTATACGATTATCACAAGAAATATAAATACTTTATACGTTCGGCCTATACACTTGCTTTAGTATTTTCGGCATTAAGTTTTACACGACTTATGATTGAAACGGTTGTCCCGTTTCCCGAATTCT
>CAZBZJ010000225.1:0-2443 GCA_964496355.1 uncultured Planctomycetia bacterium
AATCATCCAACTTATCAGAAAATCTTTTATTATGAGAAAAATCTTTATAAAGGCGGTCATACTTATCTTTTGCCTCTGCGAATTTCCCTCTGCTAACCAAAGCCTTTATCTCCAGAGATAAGTTACTGAACTTTTCGTCCGGGCCGGAGACAATATCATCTATTGAAGAGGCTGCCTCTTGCCGGCTAATATTTTTGTTTAAAGTATCAAGCAGCTGTCCTTTTAATTCATTGATTCTGGGTTCGAATTCCTTAGTATCGGAAAAGGTTTCTTTCAGGGTTTCATACTTTTTTTTGGCTTGCACCAGTTTATCCTGTCCGATTAACGATCTTATTTCCGTAAAGGCGGCATTAAATTTTTCTTCTTTCTGCCGGCGTTTCTCTTCTTCTTTAGCGAGCTCGAATTCTGTGCGGGCGGCTTCTAATTCAGAATTTAGCCTGTTTATTGCGGATTTGAATTTTTTATCCCGGAATTCTTCCTTTAAACTTGTGAGGGATTCAGAAGCTTGCTTGAATTTGTCTGCTTGGATAAGCTCTTTTATCCGCCTGGATAACTTATTGAATCGATTCCGTGTTTCCTTTTCCCGTTCGAGTTTTTTTTTCCTTTCAAGGTCCTTTATAGACCTTCGCAGATGCCTGCTTACCGGCTCTATCCTATCAGTGAACTCGGAAAACCGTTTTTCTTTCTTTAGAGCAGTGAGCAGCTCATCAGCTTTCTTGAATTTATCCTGTGCTATATATACTTTAATTTGGTGAAGCTCTGTCTTTAAATCGTGCAGGTTTTGCTGCCGTATTCTCTTATCAAGAAGCCGCTTTACGGCTTGTATATGTTTTTCGAAATAATCCGTATTTGGGAATTCCTTGCCCATTGTTTTAATTAAATCTGCGGCTTTATTAAACTCTTTTCCGGCAATTAAAGACTTAGCCCGGTAAAGGCGCCGGATAAATTCCTTTCTTTGTTCCTTTTGCCGCAGGCGGAGCTGCCTTAATTTATATTCCTTCTTCTTATTCTCCAAATAAGCTGTTAAACGGCCGGCCTGTTCGTTGAAAAAAGGAAGTTTAAATGCGGATTTAAGTTCTGCTGTCTGTTCTGCTGCTTTATCGAATTTATTATCGCCTATCAATTCTAAAATTTCAGCCCGTTCCTTTTGAAATTCATCCATTTTTTCTCTTCTTATACGTGCCTGTTCTTTTTGTTCCCGGGCTTTGATCTTTTTATCAATATAGTCAAGTAAAGATACTGCCCGGGGATTCGCAGGATACATATTAAGGACTGAATGCAGAACTACCTCCGCTTCCGCATATTCCGCTTTTGATATTAACGAACGGGCATACCGGATTTTCTCTTGTATAGCCTTCCTCTGTTTCGAAGTAATAACCTTTTCTATTTTCTTTGCAAGTTTCCTGCCTAATGATTCAACTCGGGGGAAAAATTCTTTATTACCGCTGAACTTATTCCTCAAATACCGATAGTTTATACTTGCGATTTTGAGCTTGCCTTCTTTGATATACGATTCGGTCTTGCTATAAAGAGTATCGAAGATACGGATGGATTTATCGCGGGTATTGCTTTTTCCTTCTGCAGGCTTTTTGGATTTCTCTCCGGAGACGCCGGTAATCGCGTCAATTAAGGCTTCTTCTAAAAAAGACAATTTACGGGTAAATTCGGCGGATCTACCGAATTTGTCTTGGAGCTGATTATATTTTTGTAAAGCCTGGGTAGTTTTATCTTTTTTAATAAGGGATTCGACCTGCGAATATGCCGAATAAAATTCTTCGTCTCTTTCTATCCCAGGATTATCCCTGGCTAATCCCGGGCCTAAAAGAGCTAAAAGGACAAAATTTAATAAGATTATTTTCTTAAGCCAACCCATATATTCTGAGTTTATGCCGACAAACCGGTATATAAAATACTGATGTTAACTTTATAATATAATATAAGGGCTATTATGTCAATCATTCTCGTTCTATAGTTAGTTTAGGAAATCAATACGTGCCCCCAATTATCTTACAAATATTTGTCAAAAGTTGAAACCTATCCCCCTTTTGTCCACGCCCGGATAAACTAAACATCTATTGTTATTCAATCCGGGTCAATCTTTTCGTAGACTTTTTCTTTTATCTTTGCTCTTAAATTGTCTGCTTGTAGAGTTACTTTTTCGGCCCTGCTTAATTTAGAAAGACTGGCCTGTTCTCCAGTTTCGGCAATAGAAACTAAATAACCAGTGTTCTCGAGGACTTTCTTCAAACTCTTAGTAACAAGTCGGTCATCATCGACTACTAGAATTTTTTTAGGCATAAATCTCCCCCATATATTTGGAATTATTATACCGCGAATGGCAGGATTATGAAACTTTTTTACACATCCGGTAACGTCAAGAATTATTCGCAAATTCTATTTGCAGCCTTTAAGCTGTAAAGTTACACCTGAGGTCACACCTCAG
>CAZBZJ010000226.1:0-2434 GCA_964496355.1 uncultured Planctomycetia bacterium
GCTTCTTAAGCTTCTCCAGTTGGACCTTACCCAGATAAAAAAAAGCAGTCTCTGAACCGGAGAAGAAAGCCGACAGCAATATAAGGCCTACTAAAAACAGGATCTCTTTCATTCTTCTTTACAATGAGGGTCTATGCAGGCAGATAATTAATGTAGATTTAACCGATATGCGCTGCTTCATCGGAAGGTAATTATAACATATTTTAGGGAAAAATCCAGCCTCAATTCCTCTACCCTGTTCCCACCGCGTAGGTGGGAATTTCCCACCTACGCGGTGGGAAAGGTTAGTTCTTGCAGGCAGAAAGAAAATAAAGGTTATCCTTATCTACAAAGTCCCTAATTTCTATCGAAAAACCACTGATAAAATCTCTCATGCCGGGCTTGTCCGGTAAAATATCATTCTCTACCGAGATATCAGCCTTTTTATGAATAGCCGCGAGTTGTTCTGAACCTGTTAAATGGCATATAAAAAATATACCTCTGCTTTTCAATACTCTGCTTATTTCTTGTATTATCCGTTTCTTATCATCGAAATGGGGAAAACAGGAGAATAATATAACCTTATCGAAACAATCATCTGTGAACGGCAAAAAATGAGCGTCGCAGCAAACCAGATTATTTTTATGATTAACGCCGTTCAAACAGGCCCTTTTAAGCATCTCTAAAGAGAAATCACAACCCGCCAAAAACCCTTCTCCGTCAATCAGGCTGTTCAATTTTTTAAGCATCCTGCCTGTACCACAACCGATGTCAAGAACACTATCGCCCTTCTTTATGCCAAACCTGTCAGTCAGGCTATTAAGCCTCTCTTCTTTTTCTTTAGACCGGTTAACACTATCATCCCACTTACAGGCCAGATTATCGAAGAAGACTCTCTTTCTATTCATGATACTTTATACGCTCTCTATTTCTTTAGCCGTGCACCTTCTCCTCTTCTTGGGAGAAAATATAAGCGACAAAAAGAAGATAAGGCTCGATACGATAATTATTACAGCGCCTGCCGGTACATCATAGTAATAAGAAAACCCTAACCCGGCCAGACAGGACAAGACTCCAAACCCTGCCGCTGTAAAAAACATACTCCTTAAACTATAACTCAATTGAAAAGCCGCCGCCGCCGGATTGATAATAAGGCTGAATATCAACAGCCCGCCTATGGTATTCAGATTAGCAGAGATAACCGCACCGCATAAGAATAATATAAGGTAATAGACACACCGTTGAGCTATACCCACGCAGGCGGCCACTTCCCGGTTAAAGACTACAGCCTTTATCTCTTTAAACAAAAGAGATACAAACAAGACTACCAGAAAACAGATGGCCCCCATAATGATCAAATCGGATCTTGTAACCGTTAATATACTCCCCCAAATATATGACAGCGCCTGCGTCTTTGCCCCCGATAAACCGGCCATAAACAAAAACCCTAAGCCCAGCATTATAGAAAACAGTATCCCCACAGCTGTATCAGGATTAAACCCGGCCGAATCGGAAATAGGCCCTATGAGCAGGCTTGATATAAAACAGAATACCAGAGCCATAATGAACGGATCAATCCCCGTAACCAATCCTAACAAAGCCCCGGCAAAGGCAGAATGAGCCATAGACACGCCCAGAAAGGGCAGTTCCATAGTAACTACGAATACACCGATAACCGAACACCCTACCCCGCCTAATATACTGGCTATCAGGGCATTCTGGACAAAACTATACTCTAATAATCCCATGCCTCTCCTTTATAAGATTTATCCCCGCCCCGTATACTCCGGATAGAACCTCACTACTCAAGGCTTTATCTGCATCGCCATCAAAAACAATCCGGCCCTGCTTGACCAGAACCATCCTCTTACACATCCTGGGTAAGAGGTTGATATGGTGTAAAACCATAACGATAGTCAACTTCTCTCTTTTATGTATGCTGTCAATCAAGTCAAGTATACCGACCTGAGCATTTATATCGAGGTTGGTAATCGGTTCATCGAGCAGGAGTATCCGGGGCTTTTGAGCTAAAACCCTGGCTATTGCCACCTTCTTCTCTTCACCGCCGGAAAGCGTCCCAACAAGCCTCCGGCTTAAATCACTTATACCCACCATCTCCATAGCCTCGGCTGCCGCCTTAAAGTCATCCCTGCCGGGCATTCTAAACAAGCCGATCTTACCTATACGGCCAAGCATAACCGCCTCCTCTACCCTTATAGGCATCCGGGAGTCTACCTTGGTAATCTGATGCACGAAACCTATATCTTTTCTCAACCGAGTGGAGTTTCTCCGGGTCAAATCCTCACCAAAGACTCTCACTCTGCCTGCCCACAACCTGCCTAAACCGTTGACGGCCGTTAACAGAGTTGTCTTGCCGGCACCGTTAGGCCCGGCCACCGCGACAAAATCTCCTGTATCTATCTTAAGAGATACAGAATTTAAGGCCAAACTCTCG
>CAZBZJ010000227.1:0-2422 GCA_964496355.1 uncultured Planctomycetia bacterium
GGGCAAAGATAAGTTTTTCGCAACTCTGAAAGGAGAAGTTCCTTATACCGACCCTGATTGGATAAAACTTTTTTCTTTGTTTGAAGATATGCGAGATGCTGATATTTTAGCTCCTGGTATAATTACCATGAATAATAAAGAAGCTGAACAGATGTTTGCTATTAATAGGGCAGTTTTTAGCTTTAACGGAAGCTGGGGAGTTAATTCCTACGAACAGATGAATCCCGGTTTAGCCTATGCTACCCTTTTGCCGCCTGAGGTTAACGAGAAGTTCCCGCCGCAGGTATGGGCGGGAGCAGGCGCTTCTTTTGTGGTTAATTCTCAGTCAGAACTTAAATGTGACGCAGTTAATTTTTTAAAGTGGCTTACCCAAAAAGAACAACAGCTGTTTTTAATAGAAAAAACTAATAACCTTCCGGCAATTAAGGGGTTACAGAATGAAGTGAGCAGTTCAATGAAACAGTTTTTACAGAATCAGGATGATTTTACTCATCCGAATTTATGGCCTTTAAATGAGGATTCCAGAGTGGTAGAAACAATTAATTTAGGTATACAAAAAATAATTATCGGTGAAAGGACCGCGCAAGAAGTAGCTGAAGAAGTTAACGAGAGGAAAGAACGGAGTATGCAGAAGTGAATTCGTTAAGTAAGACCGAACAGTGGAAGAATTTTTCTTTTGTGATGCCGGCTTTGGCAATATTCACGTTCTTTTATATCATCCCGTTTTTTTATATTTTTTGGCTGGCTTTACATAAAGCTTCGCCTACTAATGTGCTGGATTTTTCGTTTGTAGGATTCGAAAATTTTAAAGAGATTTTTACCCAGGATATTGGTTGGTGGAAATCTGTCGGCAGGTCATTCTATATCGTGTTGTGGGCGTTAAGTTTTCAGAATATTCTGGCTTTCTTTTTAGCAATCGCGGTAGATAAGGCTATCAGGACCGGCAAAATTTACCGGATAATATTCTTTCTCTTACCTATACTTTCGGAAGTTATCATAGGGCTCTTGTTGCGTATACTTCTGAAAGATTATCCGGGTGTTTTTAATTATTTTTTAGGCAAGTTAGGATTAGCAGAGCTTGCCCGTTCTTGGTTAGGTAAAGATATGGCTCTGGCAACTTTGGCTGTAGCTCATTGTTGGCGTGGGTTTGGATGGGGGTTTGTGATATTGTTAGCCGGATTGCAGACTATTCCTGAACAGTTATATGAAGCAGCACGGGTTGATGGAGCGAATGCTATACAGAAGTTTTTTAGAATTACAGTGCCATTGCTTATGCCGATGATTTTCCTGGTTGTCATTCTTACTATATTGGGTACTATGCAGGTTATAGGTTTACCTATGGCGTTGACCAGGGGAGGCCCGGCAAATAAAACGACGGTTGCTGTTTTGAGAATATATAATGACTTGAATAATTCGCATCCAGGGTATGCTTCGGCGGAAGGGCTGGTGTTAGGAGTTATCCTGGTTACGATGTCATTCTTTTTAATAAGATTATCAAAGAGGCTTAAACCCACATGATTTATACAGCTAAAAAAACAGCTTCTCTTATTTTGATTCATACCTTTTTAGTTTCTATAGCTTTGAGTTGTATCTTTCCCTTTGTATGGATGATTAATTCTTCGTTGATGCCTAATTCTGAGTTTATAAACGGTTACGGATTCGACCTGCCCGATAACCCGACTTTCCAAAATTATATTGTAGCTTTTAAAGAAGGCGGGTTGGGGTTGTATTTTGTTAATAGTATAGTGTATACTTTTATAACGGTTATTGGAATTGTTTTAGTTTCTTCTTTAGCCGGGTATGCTATATCCCGATTACAGTTTAAAGGCAAAAACCTTATTTTCTTTTTGTTTTTGGCCGCAATGATGATTCCTATACCTGCGGCTTTTGTACCGTTATACGTATTATTGAAAAGTGTAGGGCTTCTTAATACCCGCGCAGGATATATACTGGCGATGATTAATGTGGGGCTTTCGCTGAGTATATATCTTTATAAAACATTCTTCGACCAATTACCCCGGGATTTAGAAGATGCTGCACGTATTGACGGATGCGGGAGATTGAGGATATGGTGGCATGTTATACTTCCTTTAGCTAAACCTGCTACAGGAGTGGTGGTAATATTTAATGCTCTAAACGTATGGAATGAGCTTATTTTAGCGTTGGTTATATTAAGCCGGAAAGGATTGATGCCGTTACAGGTAGGGTTATTGACTTTTTCCGAAAGTAGCGTTGGCCTTACTCAATATACGAGTTTAATGGCAGGATTAACGCTGGCAGCTTTGCCTATTATCGGTATTTATCTGGCTATGCAAAGACATATCATTAAAGGTGTAACTGCAGGAGCGATGGTGGGATGATTTCGAGAGAGAACAGAGTACAGATAACAGAGAACAGAGTACAGAGAACAGAGTACAGAGAT
>CAZBZJ010000228.1:0-2382 GCA_964496355.1 uncultured Planctomycetia bacterium
AGTAGTTCTTTAAATTCTTTCTCCGTTTCTGTGGGGAATCCTGTAATAACCGAAGTCCGTAATGCTATGTCGGGAATTTTTTTCCTTATCAGTTCGATTGTTCTTTTTATGTGTTTCGGGCTGGTTTTCCGATTCATTATCTTTAGAATTCGTTTATTTATATGTTGTATAGGCATATCTATATAGTTGCATAGTTTCGGTTCGTTTGCGATTAAATCTATTAATTCTTTCGTGATAAACCTGGGGTTAGTATATAAAAGGCGGATCCATTTGATATTTTTTGCCTGTTTAATTATCTTCTGAAGCAGCCATACGATATTACGTTTCTTATATTTATCTTTACCCCAGGCAGTTATGTCCTGGGCTGTGATATTAAGTTCCTTTATCCCTAATTCATCTAAAAAATCAACTTCGGCTAATATAGAATCGGGCGGTTTGCTGTGTAAGAGGCCTCTTATAAGCGGTATAGCACAGTAAGAACACAGGTTTGAACAGCCTTCGGATATTTTTATGTATGATACATGTTTAGGGGTAGTTAGCATACGGTAAGGGATATCTGAATCGAGTATTCCCATTAAAGCATCAATACCTTTTAGATGGCGGTGTAAAAAATCCGCGTACCGTTGTACTAAACAACCGGCAACGATAACTTTTGATAGTTTGCTTCTTTTTTTTAATTCTATGGCATCTTCGATGACTTTCAAGGATTCTGCTTTGGCTTCTTCTATAAACCCGCAGGTGTTAATGATCAGTATATCAGATTTTTCGGGAGAAACTATCTCCAGGCCCCGCTTTTGATAGATATAGAGTAATTTTTCTGAATCTACCGTGTTGCGGGGACAACCTAAAGTAAGAATTCCTACCTTCATCTTTGTATAGAGAAACCTTCGCCAGTTATGGTGTACGTAGTTGAAGACCTCTGGTTTGAAGTAGGGATGAGTTCGCTCCCTATTTGTAGAGAGATTAAAGAAGGGTTGCTTATTTCTATCTGGAGTTTTTCTCTGGCTTTCCAGGATTCTTTTGCTCCCTTTGTAAGAAGGTTGCCGAATACAAGTTTTCCGTCGGCTTTAACCCGGATAAAGACTTTACCTCTGGTTAGAATACTTACAATCGGTTTTGAATATTGCTTCTTGGATGTAGATGGTTCAGGTTTAGGTTTTTGGCTTTCAGCAGCTGGCACAGGCGAGGTTGTATCAGTCTTTATAGCCGGGCTTTTTTCAAGCCTATTTTTGATAAAGAGCCCCATTATAATTATAACAACTATGACAATAAGAATACGGAGTTTCTTTTTATTCAGCCTTATTTGTATCCGGGGTAGTTTTGGTATTTTTGCCAAGGGTAAAAATTCTTTAATCGGAGGCGGTTGTTTTCTGGTTTTTTTGGGCTTTTGAGGTGAGGTATCGAAAGAAAGTGTTTCTACGGATTCAATTAAATCTTTCCTGTTTAAAAATTCGGCGTAAATCTTAAGGAACCCTTTAAGGTATATACGGCCTAAATTTTCGAGGTCTTCACAGTTTTCTATCTTGCGTATAACAGAGGGGGGGAGCTTGGTTTGTAAAGATGTGTCCTTTATTGAAAGGTGTTTATCAAGGCGTTCCCGTTTTAAAGCTTTACAGATGTTTTCTAATTCCATAACATCAGCTATTATACATTATTTTTATCCTGTTTTAAATTATTTAAATATTCTTCTCTGTCGATTAGTATGGTGCGGGGTTTACTTCCCTGAAAGGGGCCGATTATGCCTCTTTGTTCTATCAGGTCTAATAGGCGTGCTGCCCGGGTATAGCCGACTCTAAGCCGGCGTTGTAATAAAGAAGCGGAAGCTTGATCGGTTTCTAAGATTACTTTGACTGCTTCATCGGTTAATTCGTCTTCTTCGATTGTAATGTTGGGTTTTTTTTGTAGTTCCAAAATTTCTTTATTGTAATGCGGACGGCCTTGTCTTTTGACTGAATTGATTATAGAGTTTATATCAGATTCGGGTAAGAAAGAGCTTTGTGCTCGGATAGGTTTAGATAATCCCGGTTTGATAAATAGAAGGTCGCCTTTACCCAAGAGTTTCTCGGCTCCCACGACGTCTAAGACGGTTCGGGAATCTACTTTAGACGCTACTTTAAAAGAAATTCTTGCCGGAAAGTTTGCTTTTATGACACCGGTAACTACATCTACCGAAGGCCGTTGAGTTGCCAATATAAGGTGTATACCTACAGCCCGGGATAATTGCGCTAACCTTAAAAGCGAAGTTTCGACTTCGTCTCTGGCTACAGTCATTAAATCGGCTAGTTCATCGATTACTATTACTATAAAAGGCATCTGGTTTGAACGGTCTTTATCCGCATTGTAAAAATCAATATTGCGAGCTCCGGTTTGCGCTAACTTATT
>CAZBZJ010000229.1:0-2367 GCA_964496355.1 uncultured Planctomycetia bacterium
AATGCCTGCATAGTTTTCCTTTACATTTTAATCTGGACGGTAAAATTTTTAAAGCACCGCCGTTAGGCATATACGGCAGGAGGCTAGGGGTTGAATCGGTTTTTTATGTGTGCCCGCAGGATTATTTGTTGAACGTAGATAATTTTTTCCAGCATATAGGCAAAAAATGTTCATCCGCGGTTTTAAAACCTCTGGCAAAGATTTCAAGTTTAAAGGAAAAGCAGGTAGGTTCGGGGAATTTTTTATTTATAGATATAGGGAAAACCCAGGCTTCTGTTTCTTATTTTCAAGATTTTATTTTAGAGGACATAGAATTGCTGGGCAGCGGAGGCGATAGAATCAGCGAATGTATTTCCAATAAGTTGAATATACCCTGGAATTTATCAGACCAGATAAAGGTTTCTTACGGTTCTGTGGCTAAAGAGGATTTAGAAGACAAAAAAACGGTTACAGTAAAAAGAGCTTCCGGGTATACTAAAATAGAAAGAAACAGGTTAAACGAGGCATTATATTCTTCTTATAAAGATATTTTAAGCGAAATAACTAATTATCTCAACGGCAAAGGGTATGCAAGAAAATCTGATTTCGTGATTTTATCAGGGGGCGGCTGTAAGATTAAAGGGCTTGATTCTCTTGTAGGGCAAGTTTTAAAAGTGCCGGTAAAAAAACCGGATTCTTATCTGGACGATGCGGGACAGGATGAGTCTAAGTTCTCCGGTTCTTTTGGAATCTTCAAATTTTTCTCTTCGAAATTCTGTTTTGAAAATACTTACAGGTTTCCTAAAAGCCTGCTTCGGCGAATCGTTAATGTTTGGGAAGAATATTTTTGATTAGCTCCGGTTAGCCTCATTTATATATATAATTCTAATGACGAATGACTAATTCCTAATTGATCTAATCAAACACCAATGACCAAACGGGTAAATATCTAAACCCGTTGTAAAATAAAACCTTTTACTATTGGGGTTTTGGGATTTTAGAAATTTAACTGTAAACGTATCTTCCGCATAATACAAATAAAAAAATGGATATTTCTGTCAGGTATATAAAAGGGGTAGGCCCTAAGAAAGAGAAGGTTTTAAATAGGCTGGGCATATTCAATGTTAGAGACCTGCTGTATTATTTTCCGGTTCGGTACGAAGATAGGACTAAAGTAGAGCAAATAAGTTTTCTGAAAACAGGCAATACTAGTTTGATAAAGGCCGAAGTTGCGGCCTTAAAAAGCAGGCGTAGTTTTTATAGGCGTAAAACCATTGTTGAGGCTGTGTTGCGGGATAATACCGGCATAATATATGGAGTTTGGTTCAATCAGCCGTATATTCAAAGGTATCTTCAGGTTAATAACCATTATTACTTTTATGGAAGAATAAAGGAGCATCAGTCAACTCTTCAGATAGTTGCGCCGGAATTCGATACAGTTTCAACGGACGATTCTTCTGTCCAGGGTATCGTGCCCTGTTACAGCCTTACCCAGAGTCTTACCCAGAATACTTTGCGTAAGATTATCCAGTTTTGTTTATACCGTTATTCTTCACAGTTGAAAGACGCTTTGCCTTTTGGCGTCCGTAAAGAATATGGCCTGGTTAATATTAAAGAAGGATTGATGAATATGCATTACCCCGAAAGTTTTCAGCGGTTGAGATATGTTAGGAAAAGGTTTATATTCGAAGAGTTTTTCATCTCTCAAATACTTATATACAGGCGTAAAGCTGAATTTAGAATGAAGAAGCGCCTGCCGGTGAACATTGATTATTCGGTAGTCGATAAGGTTAAGGATAATTTTGGGTTTTCTTTAACACAAGACCAGGAGGCATCTCTGAATGAAATACTTACCGATATACAGGAGCCATATCGGAGTTCCCGGCTTCTACAGGGGGATGTGGGTAGCGGTAAGACTGTTGTTGCTTGTATAGCGGCTTTCTGTATTGCCAGGGCAGGATTACAGGCTGCTATTATGGTTCCTACGGAAGTTTTGGCAATTCAGCATAAAAATACATTAGAGGAATTAGCCGAAGGTTTGAATATAAACCTGGAAATCCTTACTTCAGGCAGTTCGCAGAAAAAGAAAAAAGATATATATGCGCTCCTCAGAGAAGGAAAGATTGACATTATAATAGGTACTCACGCACTTTTAAATCAAGACCTGCAATTTAAATCGTTGAGATTAATCATAATCGATGAACAGCACCGGTTTGGCGTAGCTCAGCGGGCTATCCTGGCGCATAAAGGAATTGCCCCCGATATTCTAGTTATGAGCGCAACTCCTATACCGAGAAGCCTGGCTTTAACTTTTTACGGTGACCTGGAATCTTCGAATATAAAGGAATATCCTGAAGGACGGAAGTTTCCCGAAACCCGGATTATTGA
>CAZBZJ010000230.1:0-2347 GCA_964496355.1 uncultured Planctomycetia bacterium
GCGGCTCGGACATGGCACCCAAATGTCAATGTGTGTATATCAGGACATTTGGGTGCCAGATGAATGTTAGGGATTCTGAGATTGTGGCTGGTTTGTTACAGGAGAATGGGTATCAGTTGGTAAATACGCCCAAAGAAGCCGATATTACCCTGTTTAATACCTGCACTGTACGAGAGCATGCAGCACATAGGGCAGTTAGTGCTTTGGGAAAACTGTCGTCGAAAAAGAAAAAGGGGCAGATGTTCGGGCTTATAGGATGCCTTGCGCAGGATAAAAAAGAAGCCCTCTTTAAAAGCGTTAAGAACCTCGATTTTGTCTGCGGGCCGTCTGAGATATACAACATACCTTCTATATTAAAAGAAATAAGCATATATACAGGCAAAGGTAGAGGTAAAGAAAAGATTGTCAGTGTCAGTTCTGATAGAGGCTCGCGGCCTCTGGAATATATAAATCCCCAATACAGAGAGTCAAAGAAACATTCTTACGTAAATATATCTTACGGATGTGATAATTTTTGCAGTTATTGTGTGGTGCCGTATGTGCGGGGTAAAGAAGTATCGCGGCCGGTTTTGGATATTGTTAAAGAAGTTAAATCACTGGTTAAGCAGGGGATAACTGAAGTTACGCTGTTGGGGCAGAATGTGAATAGTTATAGAGTACGGTTTCGATGGACGATGGACGAGGGACGATGGACGAGGGACGAGGGACGAGGGACGATGGACGAGGGACGAGATAGGGAGAAGGTAGATTTTGTTAGGCTGTTGAAGATAATAAATGAGATAGAAGGATTAAAGAAGATTAGCTTTGCTACCAGCCATCCGAAAGATGCCTCGGTTGAGCTGTTTAAGGCTATGGTTGAGCTTGATAAAGTAGAGAAGAAGCTGCACTTACCTATACAGTCGGGTTCGAATAAGATACTTAAGCTGATGAATCGCGGCTATACCCGGGAGGATTATTTAAGATTGGTCCGACAGTACCGAAAGATAGTTGACGGCCAGATTGGGACTGATATAATTGTCGGGTTCCCTGCAGAAACAGAGGAAGATTTTCGAAAAACAAAAGATATCCTGGAAAGGGTGCGGTTTGATTATGCTTATATCTTTAAGTATTCGCCAAGGCCGGGAACTGCGGCGGCCGAGTTGGATGATGATGTGCAGTTGAAGGAAAAAGAGAGACGGCATAGGGCGTTGTTGGAATTGCAGAGGTTTATTTCACGAGAGAAGGCTTGTTTAGGATTAAGGGGTAAGGATTAAGTGGTAAGTCCCGCCTGCGACTTCGTCTCGGCGGGATCCCGCAGAGCGCCTTTGACGCGCATGCGGGAGATTAAGTGGTAAGTGGACAGGAGGATGCAGCTATGAAAACATTAGCATTTTTTCTATTTTGGATATTGATTAGCGGAGTAATATTGGCGCAGAGCGAGCATGTTGAGCAGGCGATTATGCGGGGTGATTTTGCCGGGGCGAAAGAATTAGCTGAAAGGTATCTTGATAGAGATGACGTAAGTAAAGATAAAATGCTGTTTCTTTTAGCTGAAGCATATATAGGTATGTCGGATATGGTTACTGCCAGAGAAATATTACGGTCGATATATACGAAATATCCGGATTCGCCGTTTTTCTATAAAGCTGTGCTCAGAATCGCAGATTCATATTATCTGGGAACTAATTATAAGCAGGCTAAGAAAGTTTATGAGCATTTCCTCGATAAGTGCAGTAAAAAAAATACCTCTTTGCCGTATGCTTATCTTAATTTAGCGTATTGCACCGAAAAGTTGGGTGATTGGGCTGGCAAGCGCAAATATATGGAGTTGATCAGGAAGAATTTCCCGGATTCGATCGAAGCTACCCACCTGGATGAGTTAGAGAATAGAGGATACCATTTTTATATACAGGTAGGCGCGTTCACTAATAAAGAGAATGCAATAAACCTGATAAAAAAGCTTCAAAATGATAGGTTCGCTGCTTATTTATTGCAGGAAAAAGAAAACGGTAATATCTTTTATAAAGTCAGAATCGGTAAGTTTAAAGAGCGGCGGATTGCCGAGGGCAGGCTGCAAGAGCTTTTGACTAGAGAGTATCCTGCCCGTATTTTTCCCTAAGACGCAGATTGTCGCAGATTGGATAAGACGCAGATTAGCGCTGATTGGGTAAGACGCAGATTGTCGCAGATTGGGTAAGATATGGATACGAAGAAATATCTGTATAGTGATTTGAGCTATAAGGTGATTGGCGCATTATATGATGTGCATAAAGAGTTAGGATCTGTGCATAAGGAGATCATTTATCATAAAGCCGTGGCAATCGAACTGAAATCGAAAAATATATGTTTTACGGATGAAAAAGCGATC
>CAZBZJ010000231.1:0-2330 GCA_964496355.1 uncultured Planctomycetia bacterium
CTATATGCTGGGAAGTCTGAGTATCCCATATTACTACTTGATTATTTAGTCTCTACATGCTATTCTGTAGAGGATCGAAAATCAAGAAGTGAAAATATATGGGTGCAGACAATCAGCAGGGAAGGACTAAGAGGAAAGAAGGCGATTATATCGCGGGTTTTGTAGATGGTGAGGGAAGTTTTTCCATTTTTTGATAAATACTCTTTGATTTTGAAAAAAAATGACTTCGAAAAGTTTAAACTGGTTTTGGATATAATGGAGAAAAAAGGCCATCTTGCAAAACCTAGTTTGAAGAGAATCTTTCAAATTGCTTTTACTATGAATAGTAGCGGCAAGTATAGAAAGTTGTCGCTTGATGATATTCTTTCTTCTTTGTAACCCTCAGAGACTGTATGCCGGACTCACTTAAGTGAGAAGATACAGTCCGAACTTACAGGCGACTGTAAGATTTCAGTAGAAATACTGAAACGCCTTATCATAGTTAAGATAAGGTTTGTACTCAAAATTTTAGTTTTGGGGAAAGTAACAGATTGTCGGTCTCTATCCACCGTGGGCGTTGGATTCTTGAAGAGGAGCTGTTCCTAGTACGAGAGGACCGGAACAGGCGCACCTCCGGTGTGCCAGTTATTCTGCCAAGAGTAAAGGCTGGGTAGCCGTGTGCGTTCGAGATAAGCGCTGAAGGCATCTAAGTGCGAAGCTCACCTCAAGATTAGGAATCCCTTCTGCTTTTTAGCGGATGAAGGGCACTCAGAGACTATGAGGTTGATAGGATGCAGGTGTAAGGCCAGTAATGGTTTTAGCCGAGCATTACTAATTGCCCAATCGACTTGATATTCAGCCCTATTTTATATTGCATAGCGCAAAGTGCAGAGAGCAAAGTGTTGTTATATTACACTATGCTCTATGCACTATGCCCTTTGCAAGTTTTTATATTGTTTTTAAATCCCGGTGCTCAGACTGAAGGGGCCACACCCGTTCCCATTCCGAATACGGTCGTTAAGCCCTTCTAGGCCGATGGTACTGCTCTGGCAACGGAGTGGGAGAGTAGGACGGTGCCGGGTTTTTTATTTTCCCATCAAGATCTTCCAGGAAAATAACTTCTGCGAAGCCAGCCTTTTTGCTGCCTTGGCGAAGCAGAGTAGTTGTTATGTGTTTTTATGCCCAGAATTAGGATTTTTCCCCACAATGAAGAAATTATTTTAGAGAAAGCCACCAGTGTAGAGAATTTACTAAACAGATTAAAACTTCCCGCCCAACAGACTTTGGTTATTCGTGACCGGAAGATTCTAACTTTAGATTTACCTATTAATAAAAACGATTTAATCGAGATACGGCCGGTTGCCTCCATAGGATAATTTCAATGAAATGCAGGCGGTGCGGTAAATTAGCGGAAGTAAAGTTAAAGAGCCACCATACAGGGTTCTGCCGTGAATGTTTTTTAATTTATTTTCAAAGGCAGGTTAAGCGGGCTATTGATTCTTTTGAAATGTTTAGCCGTGAAGATAGGATTTTGGCAGCGGTTTCCGGCGGCAAAGACAGTTTAAGCCTTTGGAATTATCTTTTAGAAGAAGGATTTGATGTTACAGGCTTATTCGTAGATTTAAAGATAGACAGATTTTCTGATAAAGCGCGCAGCAGGGTAGAAAAATTTACAGCTGATAAGAAAGCCCGCCTTATAACCGTTGATTTAGAAGAAGAAGGAATTCCTCTCGGCGAGGTAATCCATCATCGAAGGCGGAGTATTTGTTCGGTATGCGGACAGGTAAAAAGATATTATTTTAACCATACAGCTTACCAAAGAGGTTTCAAAGCCGTTGTTACAGGACATAACTTAGATGATGAAACTACACGGCTTTTCGCCAATACTTTACGCTGGCAGAAACAGTATTTAGAAAACCAGGGGCCGGTCTTGCCTTCAGAATCAAAACTGGTAAAGAAAGTAAAACCGTTTTACCGCCTGAGCGAATATGAAATTGCCGCTTACGCGTACTATAAGAATATAGATTATTTCGCTCAAGAATGTCCTTTTAGTAAGGGAGCTACTTTTAAACAGTACAAAAGTTATATAAATAGTTTAGAAGATGATTTTCCCGGCACAAAAATAGATTTTTACAGTAAATTCGTCAAGTTTATAAAACCATCCTTAAAATCCAGCCAAAAAAATAAACCAGTATTTCATTTTTGTCCTGATTGCGGCTTTCCTACTGTGGCTGATAAGTGTGTGGTCTGCCGGCTTAAAGAAGAGATAGCCCAGCCGCAACCGTAAACCCCGTTGGAGAACCCTGTTCTCTAACGGTATGCGCCGACGGTGGCATTGAACCACCGTCAGC
>CAZBZJ010000232.1:0-2314 GCA_964496355.1 uncultured Planctomycetia bacterium
CCGAAGAAAAAAAGGAAAAGCTTTATGAAAAAATGGATAAAGAACTGGGTAAGTATTTGACAATTCCAGAGAGAGATTCAAGAGAGGCCTACCAGCAAATGCTGCAATTTGCTAAAAGGGTAGGAGACAAAGCCTTACAGGAAAAGCTGGAGATTGCTTTAGATGGTAAAGGAGCGTTTAGAAGATTTAAAAACGTTCTTTATGGTTATCCGAAGCAGAGGCAGAAGTGGTTTGATTTTTGTTCGGAGAAAACAAAAAAACGCATTAAAGAATGGCTTGAGGAAAATGATCTGGAGTTGGTTTCTGAATAAATAAGAGCTGGAAGATAAAGGGATAATTGAAATCATCCGTGATAAACCAACACCCCCAGATTTTTCAGACAGGAAGGCGAATGCGTGCCCCGTTAAAAAAATATGAATTTTTAACGGGGTTTATAAGATGCTTTCGTTGTAGAGATAACAAGAAGGTAGAAAGGAGAAGTAGAAACAATTTAAATATTGGAGGTCACAAATTGTGATTTCCAATATTTAAAGGCTAAAGGGTTAATTAAGATTTATGCTGTATCTTTATTTAGATGAAAGTGGTGATTTAGGTTTTGATTTTGTTAGTAAGAAACCTTCTAAGTTTTTTACTATATGCATTTTAGCTATAAAAGGGACAAAGAAAATATATAGCTAAAAGTGTAGAAAGAATCATTAGGAAAAAATTAAACCCTAAAAGTAAGCGAAGAAGGATGGTCCAAGAATTAAAAGGTGTATCAACAACATTGGAGATTAAAAAATATTTATATGATAGAATAAAAAAGATAGACTTTTCTATTTATAGCAGAACCTTAAATAAAAAGCGGACCTATAATTATTTAATTAAAGATAAATCAAGAATTTATAATTGGATAGCACGTATTCTTTTAGATAAAGTCAATTTCTCAGATGCTCAAAACAGGGTTATTTTAACAGTTGATAAGAGTAAAAGTAAACCTCAAATTAAAGAATTCAATGATTATATTTATAACCAATTGGAAGCTAAAATAGATCCTAAAGTTTCTTTAAATATTGAGCATGCAGATTCTTGTGCAGATAAATGTTTAAATGTGGCGGATTTATTTAGCTGGGGAGTTTTTCGAAGGCATGAAAGAAAAGATACTAGGTGGTATGGTTTATTTTCAGAAAAGATTAAATCTGATCAAATATATTTGTCCTAAAATAAAAAATGAGCGAACCCTGCGAGTCGACCATTAAAGCTTTGGCCAACCAGATGGAAGGGAACACTTTAACAACTCGCAACGGAATTACCGCTCAAATTAAATATACAATATTGGGATGACAAAGTCAAGTTTTTTTTGAACTATGAAACCAGGCGACATTCTCTTATTCAAAGCAGAGCGTGATTTTATTTCCCGGCTTATTGCTTGGGGGACAGGTAGTAAGAATTCGCACGTTGCGATATGTGTTTCGCCGAAGATGAATTTAGCAATTGAGGCAATTGCAAGAGGCGGGATAAGGGCAAGGGATATCAGAAAAATTCCCTAGGGATTATGATATCTACAGAGTCAAAGAAGATTATTCTTATAACTTAGATGGTGTGATTTCTTATTTAGTTGATAAGCTTAATGAGAAATATGATTATCCCGGGATTATCTGGCTGGGAAGAATAAAGCTGCTTGCAAAAATTGGCCTTCCTCTTAAAGTTACAGCTAACAATTGGCAAAAGAAACGAGATCATTTTTGTTCAGAACTTTGCTATGAAGCTTTTTTCCATGGCGGAGGGCTGGATATAGCACCAAAACAACCAGAAGCAAACATAACTTCTCCGGCGGATATATCTAATAGCCAGGTTATGGAGAGTGTAAAATAATGATAAAGGAGGTATAAATTGGCAGGAGGATTTTTGGTAAAGTTTACGGGGAAGGATAACGAAAAGGTTGAAAAATACCGCTGTTATAAAGTATGTTTCGACTATGATATGTGGAAATACAACTTAAATAACGAGCAAGAGAAAAATATTCCCAACGGTATAACGAAAATAGAAGTAGTTCCTGAATAAGACTTAAGATTTAAGCAGCCAACATATCAAAAGAGTCAGCAAATAAAAAATAATCAAAGCTAGCAAGGCTGGCCAGTCTTTTTTCTCTTTACGTTTTCTTTTGTGCAGCTCTTTATTGATTCTTAGCTTATTTATTCGCATCAGGTTAGCATAATATCGGCTAGCTTCCGGGCTAAGCTTCTTTTGTCCGTAGATCCCTGCCTGCCGGCAGGCAGGCTTGACAGGTTCTAAGTGAAATGTTATCTGCTCATTCAAGCTTTCCCCAAGAATT
>CAZBZJ010000233.1:0-2300 GCA_964496355.1 uncultured Planctomycetia bacterium
GTCCGTTGAGTAGGCAAAACATGGCTCGGCCCGGCTAGATAATCTCCGATGGCAGTGGGTGTATAGTCACCTACAAATATGGCTCCGGCATGCCGGATTTGTTTAATGAATTTTCCGGATTTACGCAACATGACTTCTAAATGTTCCGGGGCAATAATATTGACAACGTTAACAGTTTCGTCGAAATTCTTGACCGGAATTAAATAGGCCCCAGATATAGTACAATTTTTAAGTTTTTTCAAAACCGTCTTACTCGACGTAACTACCATGCCGAGGCCGTGCCGGTGTTCTGTCTGCGCCTGTAAATCCTTTATGATATAATCGGGATTAGCTTTCGGCCCTGCAACTATAACAACTTCAGACGGCCCGGCTAAAAGGTCAATTCCCGTAATGCCAAACAACTGTTTTTTAGCCTCGGTTACATATTCATTTCCCGGGCCTATTATTTTATCGACTTTTTTAATAGTGTCAGTCCCTGATCCTAAGCCGGCAATAGCTTGTGCTCCGCCCACTTTATATATTTCTTTAATCTTTAACATCGAAGCAACAGCTAAAATATTTGGGTTTATGCTGCCCGAAGTATTAGGGGGCGAGACAAGGACTAATTCTTTTACTCCGGCGACAATAGCCGGGATAGCACACATATATACAGACGAGACTAATGGTGCCTGGCCGCCGGGAACATATATTCCCACCCTGTCTAAAGATACGAGTTTTTCCTTAATTTTACGGCCCTCCTGGGAGCGTATATTCATTCCTTTAGGGTGCTGTTTTTTATAAAATGTAAATACATTATCAATAGCCATTTTTATTGCCAGAATAAGGGAAGAATCCAGATCTTTAAAAGAGGCGTTTATCTCTTGTTCGGTAACCTGTAAATCTTTTGCCGAAAGTTTGGCCTTATCGAATTTTCGTGTATACTCCAACAATGCCGGATCTCCGCGTGTACGGACATTTTCTATAATGTCGGTTACTTTTCGTTCTACACGTTTTTTGCGGATATGGTTTGACTTAATTAATTTTTCAAATTCTTTCGATTTCGGGCTGATTATCTTCATAACTAAAAACCTATAATTTTAACCGGGTTAATATATCCTTGGCGATTTGTTTTACGCCGCTTTCTGTTATCTTAACACCTTCTTTTGTTCCGGCAAATCCGAAATCCGGCCTTCCTCCGCCGGACCCTCCCAATCGTTTAGCGATCTGTTCAGATATCCTGCCGCAGGATATCCCCTTCTCGATAATATCCGCATTTGCGGCTATATTCATAGTTAATTTCTGGTTGTTTTTGGTAAACCCCAATATAACCGAGGGTTTCGGAGCCCTGGATTTTAAATAATCTAAGGCGCGCCTTAAAAATTTATTGTCTGCGTTCTTCAATTCAAATACAATCAAATTAATACCGTTTACTGAATCCTGTTTATCCTTCAAAATAGATTCTGCCTGGACTTTTTCAAATAATTCCTTCTGCATATTATGGATGTTTTTCTGAGCTTCTTTTCTCTCTTTCAGAAGGCCGGTTACAGACTGCGGCACTTCGGTATCCGGTATTTTCAGTTTGGCGGACATGCTGTTAATTATATGCCGGTATTCATTAAGGTAGTCAAAAGCTTTTTTGCCGGTCAACGCTTCAATCCTCCTGATACCCGAACTTACAGAAGATTCTGAAATAATCACGAATAGCAAAGCCTGGCTGGTATTCGATATATGTATGCCGCCGCATAGTTCTTTACTTACGTCGGCTATTTTGACGACCCGCACCTTTTCGGAATATTTTTCTTCAAAAAAAGCTAACGCTCCCTCTTTCTTAGCCTGTTCGTAATCAAGCCATATTTTATCCACCTTTAACTGGCCGCGTATAAACTGGTTTACTTTCTCCTCTATTCTGTCAATCTGGATATTATCGAGCCCTTTGAAATGGCTGAAGTCGAACCGGAAAAAATCTTCATCTACAAACGAACCCTGTTGTTGAACATGCTGGCCTAATATTTTTCTCAACGCCGCCTGCAAAAGATGGGTCGAAGTATGCGCGCGCGCTAGAGCCCGGCGCCGGGCTATATCTACAGAAGCTGTAACTCTGGCTCCGTTTTTAATCTCCCCCTTTTCTAAAAAACCGCTGTGTATAATAGTTTCGTTTATTTTTATCGCCTCCTCAACACGAAAAGTGAAATTGCCGGTATTAAAACTCTGAATTTGCCCGGTATCATGCTGTTGCCCTCCGGAAACCGGATAGAACGGTGTCTTTTTAAGAACAACCGTAATCTTACCGTCTCCGGAAAAACTATCTACGCGTTTATTAT
>CAZBZJ010000234.1:0-2299 GCA_964496355.1 uncultured Planctomycetia bacterium
CATCTCATTACAAAATTTGTCTATACTTGATATATTCGATATATCTTCGGCTATCTGCCCTTCACTATATTTTATTATGTTGGCGTAAGGTGGATGGGTAGCGATTAAATCTATTGAATTATCTTTTACGCTTTTTAGATTCCGCACATCGCCTATATTGACAGTTATATCAGTCTTAGGTAGATCTCCATTAACGTCAAAATCTAAATTCTTTTTAGTTATATTAACCATCTTAGGGTTTATATCAAACCCCAACGCATTTCGTCCAAGCAGTTTACATTCAATCAACGTCGTACCACTTCCACACATGGGGTCTAAAACTGAATCTTTAGGGTCTGAATAACGAATAATTAAATTGCGGGGTATTTGAGGAGCCCAATTTCCTCTAAATTTAGCATTATTACCATGCGTTGCCCAACGGCCTCTTTTGGGAAAAGACCATACAGTTGTTGTTTCATCATTGAAGTTTTGCGGTTGTAAATTACCCTCAATCATTTACCTGGGGTACTGGTAACCCTATTTTTTCTAAAGGAATATAATTAAAATAATACTGACAACGCACACTAATAATATAATCAAGGACATCGCGATATTGTTTTTGTTTAAACCAATCACTTAAAAGATAGATATACTCAACTTCGATATTTGCCATGGAAAAAAGCTTCTGATATTGCTTCTTCTTAAAATCACAAGTTTGCAATTTCTCATCGACGGATCCGGCAACTTTTTGAAATTTACATTCAATTATATACAGTGTATTTTTAACAATTACATATATAGAATCGTCCGGTAGAAGTTTTTTTGATAAAATATCCTTCCAATTAATCTTATACTCTTCAAGAAACTTATATAATTTATGTTTTTTAAAAATACGCGCAACTTGCCCCCCGCAAAAGTACACTATTCCATTAACGACTCGATAATCCTTCTGCTTATTGAGAAAAGTAGCCAGGTCAGTCTTGCCTTCGAACACTAAACCCGTTTTTGTATTAGCTCCCCCTATGCCTTTTTCCTTCATTTTTACCCAATTTTAATAATTAGCTATAAGTAACTCTTTGATTTGCCCTCGTTTTTTAGCATCACAATTTATCATGCGCTTAGCGTCTACTCGATCAATAGTAAAGCCTTTATAAAGGCTATCAAAAAAAGTATCGGCGGGATTTACATTTTTTGGGTCGGAATTACTTAACATTAAATATAAGTCTTTTTTATCGGATAACTGCCTATAAAAATTTGCCAACCGTTTCTGATCTTCATCAGAAAACCCATTTTCCGTAAAACCTGTAAAGTTTGATGTGATATTTAAGGGCCTGTAAGGCGGGTCACAATAGATTAATGTTTTACCTTTAACATATTGTCGAGCGCGTGTAAAATCTGCGCATTCAATGACTGTATTTTGTAAAGCACGATTAACTTGCAAAATATTTGTTTTATCGATAATAGTTGGGTTTTTATATCTACCATAAGGCACATTGAACTCACCTGCCCGATTCAACCGAAATAGACCATTGAAACAAGTCCTATTTAGAAATACCAAATAAGCAGCTCGTTGAACCCATGTATGGCTGTATCGGTTAAAAGTGAATCTTTTTCTATGATTATTATATCTTTTGCGAATTCTATAATAATACGCTTCTCTATCCGCGCTCTCTTTCCTCAAATATCGATATTCTATACCCTTTAATTTTTTTATTAAAGCCGTGGGATCTTTTTGAATTACTTGATATGTAATAATTAAATCTTTATTGTTATCTAACAAATATGAATGCTTTATCTTATATCTGTTTTTTAAATAGAAGAAAAAGGCTCCACTCCCTACAAAGGGCTCGATATAACTATTAATAGTTTTAATATCCTTTATATCGTCAGGGATTCGTTTGGCCAATTCTTCTAAAAGCTGAGTCTTACCGCCAGCCCATTTTAAGAATGGTTTTGCAGATGGTTTACTAGAATTTTTCATCGTAATATTATACCAAAACCTGAATTTTTAACTACCCTAAAAACGACAAAAACCTTCGCTCTTTTGCGAAGGTTTTATCCGCCTTCGCTCGACACACTCGATAGCCAAGCTTCGGCGAGATTTCGTCCGTCACCTTCGGTGACGAAACTCAACTTGTTAAAATGAAAAAACCTTCGTTTGCTCATAACTTGCTTAACGAAGGTTTTACTTGATTATTGTCCAGGTTCCCCCTTCGAAACACAGGACATATATCTATATCTGGTATAATTTTACAACTAACCACAAGATAGTCAAATGATTTTTCCCACCCGGCCAGCAGGCTCAGCAAACCTACCTATA
>CAZBZJ010000235.1:0-2271 GCA_964496355.1 uncultured Planctomycetia bacterium
AAAGGCTTTTGAAAAATTAACGCGTGCAGGTATAGAAGTTAGCGTATTCATTGATCCGGAATTATCCCAGATAAAGAAAGCAGAGGAACTGGGAGTTTCCGTAATTGAATTGCATACCGGCAAGTTTGCGGAAGCTAAGACAAATCGACAGATAAAAACCGAACTAAAAAGAATAGAGAAAACCGCCAAGTTTGCCCGGCAAAGAGGATTTTTTGTAGCTGCCGGGCACGGACTTAATTATGATAATTTAGCCCGGATTATGAAGATAGGGTATATTCAAGAGCTGAACATCGGCCACAGTATCATCTCCCGGGCTGTATTAGTAGGTTTACCATTAGCTATTAAGGCAATCCGTAAAATAATCGATTAGTCAGGTTTATATTATGGTAGTCGGCATTGGCGTTGATATCGTTTCTCCTAAAAAAATGCAAGAAGCAGTAACTCGGTGGGGTGAAAGTTTTTTAGAAAGGGTATTTAACCCGGAGGAGATAAACCCTTTACAAAAGGGTAAGATTTATTACCAGAGGTTAGCCGCCCGGTTTGCGGCTAAAGAAGCTGTTATAAAATCTTTGTCTAAATGTTACAATCTGGCTCTGCGGGATATAGTTATTACTAATCTGCCTAACGGAGCGCCGAAATGTAAGTTTAAAAAAGAGATCAAGGCGGATATTTTGATATCGCTGTCTCATATAGAGAATTACGCGGTCGCGACTGCTATAGCGCAGGAGAAAACGGTTTAGGATTATTCTATGGACTGGAAGAAACTGCTCCTAAAAAGGCCCTCAAATACCCATAAGTTTGATTTTGGCCACGTATTTGTAGCCGGAGGTTCGCCGGGGTTAACGGGAGCTGTCTGTATGGCGGCGGATTCGGCTTTACGTATTGGTGCGGGTGTGGTAACAGTAGGCGTAGCTGATGAGTTAAACTGTATTTTTGAGGTTAAGCTTACCGAGGCAATGAGTTATCCTTTAGGTTCAGAGAACGGGCGATTAGGTTTAAAATCTGCCGGTTCAGCACTTAACTTTATAAAACGGAGAAAAGTTTCGGTTTTAACAATTGGTCCCGGCCTTTCCCAGAGTAAGGCGACCGGGCAATTTGTTCGTAAGATGCTTGAAGGTACGGATATACCTGTGGTAATCGACGCTGACGCTATTAATGTAATATCGAAAAAAACCGATATACTTAAAAAGTGCCGTCGCCCGGTTATAATGACTCCTCATCCGGGAGAGTTTTCCCGTGTTATCGGCCGGCCGGTTAAATATATTAATGAACACCGGAAAAAAATTGCCAGAGATTTTGCATTTAGATATAACCTGGTTCTTGTGCTGAAAGGGCACAGAACAATAGTTACTGATGGAAAAACAATATATGAGAATAAAACCGGTAATCCCGGTATGGCTACCGCTGGTTGTGGCGATATATTGACTGGAATAATTTCAGGTTTAGTTGCACAAATTCAAAAATATGGTAATATATCAGCTACGCACAAGGCTTTATTTGAGAGTGCTAAGTTAGGGGTTTTATTGCACGGTTTAGCCGGAGATCTAGCAGTAAAGGATACGTCTCAGAGTTTTTTAATAGCTCGTGACATAATAGATTATTTGCCTAAAGCGATCAAAAAGCATTTCAAATAATCTTTTGGTTCTGTGATATATAGGGTATGCCGGCGTAGCTCAGTTGGCAGAGCAGCTGATTTGTAATCAGCTTGTCGGGGGTTCGACTCCTCTCGCCGGCTTTCTACTTCGCCCTACAGCAGTCAGGAGCAAGTAGGGCTTCGTAGGAATGAAAGGCGAGAAGTTTCTCAGAAGCAAGGATATAATATAATAGGCGAATGAGTAGTTAATTAACCAGTTTCCGCCAAAGGCAAGCATTCCTAAATTAAATTTATTAAGGTGGCGGAAACTAATTAACCAATAACAGGGCAGGTACCCGAGCCGATGAAGGAATTTATGAAACCCGAGAATAAGAAAAGGTCAATAGTAAGAAGATTAAGAGTTGCCGGATATTCGTATAACGAAATAAGACAACAAGTGCATGTTTCCAAAAGTACCATAAGTAATTGGTGTAAAGATATCCGGTTAAATCCTAAACAAAAAGCAAGATTGTTAAATAATTCATATGCAGGATTAGAAAAGGGGAGGAAAAAGATTAATCAGATAAAGAAAAATACTTCAGCTGTGATCAAGCATAAATTACCATACGGATTAATTCAAATAAGATATAATGATAAAAAATTACTCGATACCATAAAGGTATGGATAGACTGTTATT
>CAZBZJ010000236.1:0-2261 GCA_964496355.1 uncultured Planctomycetia bacterium
TTTTAAGTATTTCCGGAACAAATATGGTAACTGGTTTGTCTTCTTCACATCAAGATGTTTCCAGCTCTTCCGAAAAATTCGCCTGGAAAATGCTGAGAGATTCTAAGGAACGCCGGCGGCTGCCTTTATTGACTTTTTCGGATTTGAGTTTTGCTAAAACCCCGGAATTCCTGCAAGGTATTAACCGGGGATTCGGAAAGAATTCTCCTTATCTGGGCATATTTAATTGCAGAGAGTTAATGACCTCTTTTGTTTTACATAACGATAATTTACTTACTGATTGTTCTATAGGAATACTTCTGTCAGAAAAAATAGATACTTTTATGCAGATAGGTTCGGGGTTTCGTCCTTTAGGGAAAGGTGGTAAGATAACTACAGCCGGAAAGAATGTTATTCATAAAATAGACAATAAACCGGCAGTTTCTTTTTACAGGGAGTATTTCGGAGATAAAATATTAACCGATACTAACTTTTTTAAAAGTGTTACTCTCAGGTATCCGTTAGGATTTAGAATAAAAGGATTTTCAGAATTTATCATAGCCAGGCCGTTAAATATACAACCAGACGGCTCGTTAAAAACACTTATTGATATACCCTCGGAGAATATAAAACTTATGATTTCAACGCGTGATTTCTTAGCCTCTGCGGTGCAAAGAGTTGCGAACGATTTTGTTAAGAAGGCAAGCCGTCCGAAGATAGCCCTTTTGTTTGATTCGGTTTATAGGTTCAGGTTGCTGGGTGCAGGATACGACAATCAGTTAGGTGTGATAAACGATATTTTGGGGGATATACCGCTAATCGGGGGAATTTCGTTTTATAGAATGGGAGCTCCGTCTTTTTCAAGGATAGATATAGGGAACTTTATCTGGGAACATAGTTTTTCGTTTTTGGGGTTAGGAGGCAGATAACAATGGAAGTCTTAAAACAGATTTTTGGAAGTAACATTGCTGTGAGCCTGATAATAGGCTTTTTTGTTATTATTATAGCTTTGGTTTATTTCTCGATGAAGAAGATGGACAAAGTAAAAGAATTAGAAAAGAAGACCGGAGAACTCGAGAACAACCTCGAAGCTATGGACGAACAGGCCAGGTTGATCGTAAAGACCGATTTAGAGTTGAGCCAGACCCAGGAAGAACTGGATAAAAAAGTCAGCAGTTTAATGGCGCTTCAGAATATATCCCAGATTTTTACAAGTTCTTTCGTCGAAGGCAAGATTTTCTCGGCTTTAGACAAAACGACTGTAAGCAAGCTAGGTTTTGAGTTTTGCGTAATTGCCGTTATTGATAATGCGAGGTTGTCGAAAAAAGTTTGTATAGGCGTAAAAGATAGAGATAGCGCAGATAGATTGTTAGGCCGGCTTGAAAAAAACAATCTTATTCAAGATTTATCGCAAATCAAAACCAAATTTTATAATGATTCCGGAAACGAGGCTATTCCTATCGAGAAAAGTATCAAAGAAGAAACTGGATTGAAATCTTTCGTTGTTAGCCCAATACAGATGAAAGGGAAAACAGGAGGGGTGCTGATACTGGGTACTTATCTAGATGACCCTACTTTAGAGTCCCGTAAAGGGATTGTTGAAATTCTTGCTACTCAAATTGCTCAGAGTTTGGAAAATATCAGCCTCTTTGAGGAGTCTTATAAGACTCAGCAGGAATTGGAAGAAACAGTTCGAAAAAGGACTAAAGATTTGCAGTCGGCATTGGAGGAAGTAAGTAAAGTTAGCCAGTTAAAGAGCGAGTTTGTTTCAGCAGTATCACATGAGTTCAGGACACCCCTTACCTCTATTAAGGGGTATGCTTCCCTGCTTGTGCAGGGAAAATTCGGTAAATTGACGGAAGATATTAAGGTCCGGTTAGAAAGGATTAATCAACAAGCAGATAATCTGGTTAGTATGATTAACGACCTGTTAGATATTTCCAGGATTGAATCCGGGCGTACCGAGATTGATATTCAAAATGTTGACTTAACTAATTTGGCCAAGAGGATAGGTGAAGACCTATTTCCTCAGGTAGAAGAGAAGAATATAAACCTGGAGTTCGATTTACATCCGGGTTTAAATGTAGAAGCCGATAAGAAGTTAATCGAAAGGGTTATGATAAATCTCTTAAGTAATGCGATAAAATTTACTCCGGAAAACGAGAAGATAAATATAAAAATAACAGAAAGTGAAGGTTCTGCACAGGTTAGTATAAAAGACCGTGGGCCGGGAATTTCCGAGGAAGATAAAGAAAATATCTTCCGTGAATTTTACAGGACAG
>CAZBZJ010000237.1:0-2231 GCA_964496355.1 uncultured Planctomycetia bacterium
GTGTCTGGTGCCTGTGTTGGGGATGGTGAAATTCGGGCCGGCTTTGTCGGGAAGAGGAAAGAATGCGAAGAATGACGAACCGGCAGAAGTTATTAAGGATGCGTCAAGGGCGATTTTAGATTTGCTGGAGAAGATTCGCCGGAGCGGACGAAGGATGATTATTCTTTCGGGAGGAAGTGCGCTAATTCCTTATCTTGTGTTAAAGGAGATGTGGAATGATCCCGGTGACCCGATTCAAATTTATCACATTAGCGCGGATTCGCGTTGGTTTTATAATTTTATTCCGCCTAACGCCAAGACTTATCTGGAATCGGTGTTGGATGAAAGCAAGATTGTCCTCAGTGATATCAAGAATAGCCCTGTTTTGTTTTTAGATGATTTTGCTTCGACTAGTATAAAGTGCTATGGAATGATTCGTGTATTTAGCCATCTTGAAATAGACGCAGATTTTGCCTTCTTTGCCGTTAGCGATAATTTCGAAATGCCCGGCCAATATATAATAGGTACGAAGGATAGGTCTGTATATATGTATATCTACTATCTGGCAAAAGACATTTCTGAAGAAATACATTCTGATCCTGAACTTTCGAGTACTTCCTTCCATGAGGTTGATGATATGGCTTGGGTGTTAAGTAGACTCAGCCAGGGTCTTAATGAACGCATTGGTGAATTGTTAGAGGTAATTAGAAGTCTTGATCAGGCTTCTTCGATTTCTCTGCGGAACGAGTTGGATGATATGAAGCCAGAATTAGAGGAGGCTATGAGCGACCCCAGTTTGATTCAAGCAAGACAAGTAATAGAAAGATACCTCAGGATGCTTGTTGAATATTTAAAGAAAATCAGCAGTAGAGTCGATAGCACGATTGAGAAGTCCGGTGAAAAGCTTGTTAGAAAGAGATTAAAAGTTTTAAAAAAGCGCCTTGAGAGTTTAGATTGTGAATCCATAGATATTTATATAATCGCACTCTATTCTTTATGTACAGATAGCAGTGATGAAGAGACCCGTTTATTGTTGGAACGGCTTTCTTCTTTGGCACATCAGGCGCGTGATTTAAAAAGAGAAACGCTTGATAGAATAGAACAGTGGTTAAAAACCCATAGTTGGTTATCTATAATTAAGAAGTGGTTTGGCAGAGCAGGTATTAGCCGGAAAAAAAATGCAGAGAGTCAAAGTCTGGCGGCTGACGAAGCTTTTAACGAGTTACTGAAAGCACTGGAATATTTTTCAACAGAAAAAAATAAACCGGAATCAGCCAGGCAAAGATTAATGGATGCGGTAAATAATGTGAGAGAAGATCTTGGAGAGGTTGTCGATACTATTATTGATTGTGAGAATGAGTTCAGAGAAACCGGAGAGTTTAACAGAAAAAAGATGCAGAAGGCCGATATTGAGTTGAACAGGTGGTTGTTTGCCAGAGGATTTTTAGTGAATTGTGATTATGATGACGAAGGTATATATTTTAAATGTTACAGGGTTATCTATACAATATCTTCATATAAAGTAGATGGAAAACCCGCATTAGTCCCGGTAGTCGACAGAATTGATTCTTTAAAAAAACCTTCTCCTTGCGGTTTTTATATTTTAGGCACCCAATATGTAGGAGTAGTCCTTGATAAGGTTAAACAATGGGCAGATGATACTGATGTTTCTGTGGAGGATTTAGCTGTTGATGTGGGCGTGCATGAACTGGAACACAGGTTAGGCGGCGATGAAATTGCTGCCTGTTTGGTTGAGTTAGCTGTTGGTAAATGCAGAGATGCTGTTTGGTCTTTGCTGGAACTTAATTATCGTGTGGGGAAGAATAGAGAAGCAATGGCGATATTAAAGCTGGTGTCTGATTACCGGAATTTACCTGAATCAGAATTCCGTCAGAAAGTTAAGCAAATATATGAGGATAGATACGGCCATCCTATAAGGGTAGAGATAGCAGAAGATAAACCGGGCTCTTTGGGTTGTAATGTAATTGTTCCGGCCGTAATTTTGGGAGGAATTGGTGCGGCTGATTTTATCTGGCCGGCTGCAGGATTATTTTTGTTATTGGCAGCCGGTTTATTTTCGGCTTTTTCGGCTAATTCACCGCCGTTGTCAACGCAGAATAAACCTGCCTTGAATATCCTCCATGTCTCACCTGAAGTCTATCCTTTCTCTAAATCCGGCGGTATTGCTGATGTCGCCGAAGGGTTGTGTTCGGCTTTGTCACGAAAGGACAAAGAAATTACCATAGTTACAT
>CAZBZJ010000238.1:0-2225 GCA_964496355.1 uncultured Planctomycetia bacterium
CACCGGCTCCGTAAAGGGTTAAAGGATAACCGATAACAGCTTGGGCCACATACCGGTTAATTACCGTACCAAAACATTCGTCTATATCGTAGCGGGTACGCAGCCTGAAATCGGAAGCAACCTCGGGGGTATGCACTCCATAAATAACGCCTTGCATAATATCATAGGACCTCAGCCACCAATATTTACAGGATTCATATACGTTAAAACTATCCTGAACCTTACTTACGTGATAAAAACTTACCGGATCCCGGGGGGTTAATTCACCTCCCATACTCCACTCTCTGTTATCCCAATGTAAAACCGCATCGGCAGGGAAAAGGCCCTCAAAAAGAGGCCGGCCAGTTAAAGGTGTTCCATATTGTCCCATGGTTCCCAATTTAATCAGCGAGCTCTCAGGAATATGCTGGTGCATGGTAAACAATAATCCTAAAGTACCTATAACATTATTCTTTTGAACATAGGCTGCATGGTCAAAATCAATCATACTGTAAGGAGCAGAAGGACATTCGCCGTAATGAACAATTGCTTCCGGTTTTTCCTCTTGGATGAATTCAGATAGAGCCTTTTTATCGCGAATATCTATTTGGCGAAAGTTAATGTTCAACCCTAAAACTTCTTTGGCAGCATGTAATCGGTCAGTCATTCTGGAAATAGGCACTACTGTGTGAGAGCCTCTCTCTTTTACCCAGTCTCTTCGGCTGTAATTATCCACCCCGGAGATTCTACAGCCCAACCTGCCCAGCCATAAAGCTAAAGTCCAGCCCAAATAACCGTCTATACCTAAAATCATTACCCGCATATCCTTTAATAGGTATCCATAAGGTGTCTCTTTCCATTCCGGGCAATCCTTAAAAGTAATACCGGTAGGGTCAAACATCCCTAATTCAGGCCTTCGTTTACATTCGGCCATAATATGGGTTTCACCGGATTCATCGGTTTGTTTGGGCATCTGTTCAGTAGACTGGCCACAAGCCCGAAAGTCCACTTTACCTGCTAAATTGATCGCCGGACAGTTCCAGCAAGTGCTGGTTGCGTTGTGTAAAGTGCTCATCTGGTCTCCTTTCTTTCAAGAAGTTAGAAGGTAGATGTTAGAAGTTAGATTTAAAAAGTATGCCAATTATTCATAAGAGAATAAAGCATTGCTCCAACTTCTGCATAACCTCCGTTTAGTTTATTATGTTCTGCTTTAGTTATATATCCACAATCTAAAGCAAACTTTAACCACCCTCTAGTTTCTTCACTTGAACCTAGAGCATCATTTAACTGTCTTACGAATACCTGTTCATATCTTCTCTTCGCATAACCTTCTCTTATATTGATTGCTACTGACCTTGATGATCTTCGAATTTGATCGGTCAAAGAATAAGTTTCTTCCTTTGGAAACTTTTTTGTGATATTAAATATTTCCATAGCAAGATTATATGAAGAGTTATAAACTTGCAAATCATTAATATTCTTAATCGATTTCTGTATCTTCTCCATTCTACCCTCTAACCTCTAACTTCTATCTTCTATGATGCTGCGGATGTCCGTCACAGCAGGATAATCTGGTATTTTATCATTATCTACGCCTCTAACCAACAAGAAAGCGTCGGGCTGAGTATGTTTGCCGGTAAAAACAGAGTTGCTAAAAAGCTGTTCAGCTTTTACGTTGGACTTTAAATTAAACCCTTCAGCTCCTACCAGGATTAAATCAGGAGCGTCATCTAAATAGTCTCCCGAATAAATATCTTCCTTCCTGTGAATATCTCTAATGACTTTTTTGCCCTCGTGCTGTAATTCGGAGAATAATACTTCGAGTTCATTTAAAAGGCCTTGCCTATATTCTTTAGGAACCAATCCTTGAGGATACTTTCCTTCTAGGTTCAAATAAATCCTTGCCGGATCTAGAGAAAAAGCCTTGCTCTCTGACGAAATATTTTTTAAACTCGGCTTGTTGTTTCTAAATCTTAGAAAACCTTCTTCCTGTAATAAATAGTTTATATTTACTTCTTTGTCCAACCTTTCAAATCCGTGGTCAGACAGAATTATTAGCTTGTCAGAATCTTTAAGATTAGCGTAAATCTCGCCAATAGCTTTGTCGATCTTATTAAAATGGTCCAAAAATTGAGTGTTATGCTTATGATGTTTATCTTCGTAAGCATCCCACAGAAAATGCATTAATCGGTCTGTACCTGTAAAAACCAGCATAAAACTATGCCAGTCTTGGTTATCCCATAAAT
>CAZBZJ010000239.1:0-2212 GCA_964496355.1 uncultured Planctomycetia bacterium
GTTTTTATTAATAATGTTCTTCATGTCTTGATAAAACTTCTTTTTAAAAAGTATTTTTGCCGGCCCTACAGGATCGGAAGAATCGATTATTATGACATCGAATTTTTCCGGAGTATTCTTAACAAATTTAGCTCCGTCGGTTATCTGAAGCCTGAGTTTACGGTTTTGGAAACTTTTTTTACAGATACCCTTCAAATAGGCCCGGGATGCAGAAATTACTTTTTCGTCTATCTCTACCAATGTTACTTTATTTATTTTATGTTTTAATACTTCCCTTAATACCCCTCCGTCACCGCCGCCTATGATAAGTATATTTTTAGGCTCAGGATGTAATAATAATGCCGGATGAGTTAACATTTCATGGTATATGAATTCATCCCTTTCCGTAGTTTGAATTATACCGTCTAGAGCTAATATTTTACCCAGGGATTTATTTTCAAAAATCTCTATATTTTGATAAGGCGTCTTTTTTTTATAAAGCACATTATTGCGTGTATAACCGATTTTTATATCCGGATAAAGTTTTTCGAAAAACCAGTTTTTTTTTGTCATTTTACAATATTCCCCGTTTGATTTCGGTAAGCTGTAAGTCTTCTGTTTCTAACCATTCTTTAATTGCCGGGATAGCTTTATACGGATCGACCGTACCGCAGACGAATATATCTATAGCAGCGTATTTATATTCGGGCCAGGTGTGTATGCTTATATGTGATTCCTGAAGTATTGCTACCCCTGAAATCCCACCGTTAGGTGAAAATTCGTGTAGATCTATTTTAAGGAGTGTTGCTCCGCAAGAGATTACAGCGTTCCGGAGAGTTTCTTCGATTATGGATAGAGAATTAAAGTGGCGGGAATTCCACGCTTCGATTAAAAGGTGGATACCAGCATATTTAGTTTGCCCACAGATACCGCAGTATTCTTTTTGTTCCATTCCCTCCAATATTGGCTGTTATTCGATGAACAAATAAACTACCTCCAGACCTTAATAGTACTTTATATATAACAATTTTTGAGGATTTTGCAAGGAAAAATTTTAATTTTTTTAATATATGGTATAATAACAAGCTATGTCCTTAGGTTTAAGAGGCGTTAATTTCGGTAGCTGGTTACTAATGGAAGGGTATATTCTGGGCGGCAGGAATATATCCGAACGCCAGTTTAAGGAAAGATTTGTAAAAAAATATGGCCGGTCCGGTTTAAAAGAATTTGAGAATGAATTTAGAAACGCTTTTATTACAGAAGCAGATTTCAAGAAGGTTTCAGATTGGGGGGCTAATTGTATACGTATCCCTTTTCATTATAGGCTGATAGAAAATGTTCCCTATTCATATAGTAAGCGAGGCGTAGAGATTTTAAAATGGGCTGTATCACAGGCTGCTAAATATAATATAAAAGTTATCCTTGATTTACATGCAGGTTGCGGAGCGCAGAATTGTGACTGGCATGCTGACAGTAAGGGAACAGCTTTGTTGTGGGAAGAGCCAGAATTCCGAAAGAGAACTATCGCATTATGGGAATATTTAACTGACTGTTTCAAGGAAGACGGTAATATAGCCGGATTTGATTTACTTAATGAGCCGGTTGCAGAAAAACATAAAATACCGGTTCTCAAAGAGTTATATGGAGAGCTTATTAAACATATTAAAAGGATAGATAAAGGCAGAACCGTTTTTCTAGAAGGTAATTTATGGAGCCAGGATGTCGATTTCCTCGAAAGTTTAATACAGGAAAACACGATTATAAGTATTCATACTTATGGCCCTTTAGACTTTACCTATAATTTTAGAGTCGGATATAAATATCCCGGAAAAATCGGGGGTATCCGGTGGGATAAAGAGAGGCTTATAAAAAGCTTGGAAAGATACAAGAGATTTTCTCTAAGAAATAACGTCGATATATTTGTAGGAGAGTTAGGCGTTAATTACCGCAGCCCTCTAACCGGAGAACTTGACTTTCTTGATGATATGCTGGCGATTTATAAAGAATGGGGGTTTGGATGGACTTATTGGACTTATAAATCGGTAGCACGCCAGGTATTCCCGGACGGCATTATGCAATATCTGGATAACCCGGTCTGGGTAAGAAGAGAAGGCCCGGTTTACGGTTGGGAAAATTATCTCCGGGCTTGGCAGGAAGATAAAGCAGAGATTATAAGGTTCTGGGATACGGCAGGATGGATCGAGAATAGAGATTTGCTTATGGTTCTTAAAAA
>CAZBZJ010000240.1:0-2206 GCA_964496355.1 uncultured Planctomycetia bacterium
CAGTATTGAAGTAATTAATGAATTTACACAGACGGTTTTTCCCGAACCTGTTGTACCGGCTATTAAAAGATGAGGCATATCTTTTAAATCAGCTACCAATGCGTTTCCACCGGCATCTTTGCCGATAGCAATAGTTAATTTAGATTTACTTTTTAGGAACGCTTTGCTTTCGACGACTTCTCGGAAATAAACTATATTTTTTATAGAGTTGGGCACTTCTACGCCGATAGTACCTTTACCGGGTAGAGGAGCTACGATTCTTACATTACTTGATTTTAAAGATAAAGCGATATCGTCAGCTAACGCCGCTATACGGGTAATTTTTATGCCGGGAGCAGGTGCAAGTTCATAACAGGTTATCACCGGGCCGCGTTCTATGTTTACTACATGGGCTTCTATACCGAAATCTGCCAGTGTTTCTTCAAGATTTTTAGCATTTATCTGTATGTTTTGTTTTACCTTTTTTTCATCGATTAAAGGCGGTTGTTCTAAAAGCGATAAATCCGGTTCTTTGTAGTCTGCGTCCGGAGGTGAAGGCATATTACCGGGAGCAGCCAGTTTTTCAACAGGTTCATAGGGTTGTGATTTTTTCTGTTTGAAAGGGGGGGGTATATTTTGCGCAGATTGGACCGGTGTTTTAATCCTTATCTTTGCGCGTTTGGGTTTGGGCATAACTTTTTTCGTGGCTATTCTTTTTCGCCGGTTTTCTTTTAATCCGGCCCACCAACTGCAGGTGATTTGTTTAATTTTATTTACGCCTTTCATTATTAGGCTTCCTTCCAGAAGAAACATGCTTATAATGAAGAAAGTTAATCCTATAATAACCGAGCCGCTAATCCCTAAATATTTACTTAAAACCGACGCAGTGCTGTATCCTATAAGCCCGCCGCGTTGAAACTGGGTTGTTTGAGTGCCATATATTGAAAGGAGCAGGGAAAAAGATACGATACTTACTATAAAGGAGATCAATTTAGTGGTTAGGCTTTCGGCTATGCCGTGTGATTCTACTAGTTCTAACTTCTTTACGCCTAAAAGTAAAAGCAGTAAAACAGCCAGATAAGACGAAAATCCCAGTAAAAAAGTGAGAAATCCGGCTATATAGACGCCTATTATACCTATTAAATTTGTAGGTGGAGTTACAGGCGGGTGGGCGTAAAGAAAAAACTCGTCTTTAGAAAACGATAATAGGCTTAAAATCAGGATAGCAGCGCCGGCGAAAAACACTAAACTTCTTATCCATTTAGTTATTTGCGCTTTCATCAACTTGTTTTTTACTTAAGTTTATTCTTCCTTGATCGTCTATACCAGTGACTTTAACTTTGATAATATCGCCTTCTTTTATAACATCGGATACATTTTGAACGTAATCCGAAGATAATTCCGATATGTGCACTAATCCGGATTTGCCCGGTGTGAGTTCGCAAAAAGCGCCGAAATTTGTGATTTTGGCGACTTTTGCTTCGTAAATCTCGCCTGGAACTATATCTTTTATAATATCCTCGACCATTTTAATACCTTTATTTAAAGCCTCTTCAGTCTCGGCTGCGATTATTACAGTATTTTTTTCGTCGTCGATATCGATTGATACTCCTGCCTGGTTTATGATTTTCTTTATATTCCTTCCGCCGGGCCCTATGAGTTCTCCTATCTTTTCCGTTGCAATCTTAAGATGTTTTATTTTCGGAGCGAACTCTGAAATCTTTTCACGATGTTTCGATAAAGTCTCGTTCATGATTTGTAATATTTTTTTGCGGGTTTCTTTTGAAGTTGATAAACTTTCTTCTATAATGGTGAAATCGATTCCCTGGATTTTTAGATCTAATTGGATAGCAGTTACGCCGTTTTCGGTTCCGGCAATTTTGAAATCCATATCACCCTGGTGGTCTTCAATTCCTGCTATATCGACTAAAAGTAAATGAGAATCCGAATCGGTTATTAGCCCCAAAGCAACGCCAGCTACAGCTTCTTGAATAGGTACGCCTGCATCCATCAAAGATAGGCTCGCAGCACATGTGCTTGCCATAGATGAGGAGCCGTTAGATTCCAGTATTTCGGAGACTATTCGTATAGTATACGGAAACTCTTCTTTTTCCGGTAAAACCTGCTCTAAAGCTTTTTCTGCTAGTGCACCGTGCCCGATTTCTCTGCGGGAAGGGCCTCTTAAAGGGGAGACTTCGCCTACCGAGTAGGGCGGGAAACTATAATG
>CAZBZJ010000241.1:0-2183 GCA_964496355.1 uncultured Planctomycetia bacterium
ATGACTGGATACTCATCAATCTATCCCTTTACTCATAGAACTTTTGACAGTATCTTAAAAAATACAACTAATATCGAATCCGCCCCAGATCTCTTCATTGCCTGAATTTATATTTTCATTATGATTGATAGTATAGTTAAGGCCGGGAGTAATAGAAAACTTGCCCACATTATAAGAAGTCGCGAATGATATATCAGTCGCATACAAACAATCAGGCTCTAAATCAGATACACCGTCGTTGCCCCAATTTATAACACCTATACTAAAAACCTGTCCTTCTTGAAAAATTGGTAAAGCCGGTAAAGAAGCCTCTGTATTCAACCCCCAGGAATAATACCAGCCTTCATCCGGGCCTCCGGATTCGGCTGCAAAATCATAGCCTAAAAACAAACTGGGCGAAATATCGATTTCTAAACCCGGTATTTTATTTAGAGTAATCTCTATCCACGGTTCCTGCACATCGGCTGAACTTGCGGTATTAGGAAAATCAAAATAGGTATATCCTGCAGCCACGCTTAGCTGTTCTTCTAAGAAAGTGTCTTCGAGATATAAAGTATAATCAGTTTCCTCTAAATCTTCATGGCCGCCATTAAACGGTATAGCTGCCCAGATATTTAACCCCAAAGATGTCTCATTTATAAAATCTTCAAACAATACATCTACACTGGGATGAAATGCCGGGTCATTATTGCTAAAAATATCCTGCCCTCTCCATATATAACGTGATACATACGTTGTCGATGCTGTAATTTCCGGCTGATTAAAACCAGCCGCAAAGACTGTGTTTGCCAAACATACATAAATAACAAAAACCGCCATTCTTTTATCCATCTTACGCACCTCCTTTTCAAAATTCATAAATAAAAAAAACGTTTATCTTCAGAAGACTCCCTGAAAATAAACGCCTTTGTTATTTATTCTTCACAACTTTGTGTAAGGCTATCTATTTATCCTAAGTAAAAATACGTTCTTTATGGTAACTACTATCTTTACATTTATCGTATATGCGTTTTCGATATTTTACCACCATAACATGTGACATGCGGAGTTTGTCGCCTATCTGACGGCAAGTATACCCTTGCAATGATAAATTCAAAACATCTTTTTCTTTTGGATTTAACCTCTCCTCTTTAATGTCCGAAACTAATAATTCCCTGTCTAATCTTTCGTATACCGGCTCGGTATCATCGGGGATAAGGTCAACAAAACTATGGCCGGAATCATCTAATATTGCATCCAAGCTGACAACCTTCTTTCTTTCTGTTATTTTGCGTAAATAATTCCTTATAAAATATTCGCATCCATTTACTATATAGGCATCATTGAAATTTTCCGGAACACCTTCAGGATATTTTTCCCACAACCACAGACTCATCTCCTGGACTAAATCTCTTTCATCTATAAATTTAAAAAAGTCCCGTCTGTTTTTTAAAACCTTAAAAGCCACATACCGGATTCTAGGAAGAATGTTTTTATACATATTATGGAAATCCCTCATCTTCTCACCTCCAAAAAAAAGGCGTCCCCGGCAAAATTAATTGCCAAGAACGCCTATGTTCTTATAATACTTATCAGGCTACTCTGCTTCGCCAGTAACTACATAGTTTAAGAGGCTTCGCTGACGTTATTTTCCGATTTATTTTACAAGTTTGATTAACAATATTCGCATCGGAAAATAAAAAAAGCGCACTCTTTTTCCAAAGTACGCTTCGTCGCAATTCTTGGTACCTACATCTTTGTGGTACTAATTAAGCATAGCATCTTATCCGATCTCTGTCAAGACCGTTGTAAAAAAGTTTTTTCCCCTCACTTCGTAAGTGAGGAACTCACTTACGAAATGAGGGGGGACTTACACCTTATAACCTGCGCTAATCTGTTATGAATCAGCGCCAATCTGCGTAAACTACGAATTCAGAATCTTCTTAGCTTTATCGTCGTTCTTATCACTCATATACGTAAGTTTAGTCTCCTCAGCTGTCTCTCTATTTCCGGCATATAGATCATCACGGGAAATTTCTTTTAAGGAGAATTTTCTGGCACCTGCCATTAACTGCTGTAATCCGGCAGTCAACTTATCCGCAGCCGTCCAGGCAGCAATAGCGCCTAACGGGATATTCTTCATTTCGTCTTTACCAACCTTCTTCTGAACATCATAGTATCCGGCGAATATTTCCTCGGCATTA
>CAZBZJ010000242.1:0-2174 GCA_964496355.1 uncultured Planctomycetia bacterium
TACCTTTATTCTTTAATGCCGTTCCGCAAAGTACCGGGCTGAGTTTATTATTGACAACTTCTTTACGGAGAATATGAACTATCTCTTCTTCGGTTAAACTGTTTTCGTCTTGAAGATATTTTTGAGTTAATTTATCATCTGTGCCCGCAATCTTTTCCACCAATTGATGCCGGTATAAAGCTGATTTTTCTTTATAATCAGCGGGTATTTCGGCCTCTTTGATATCTTTACCTATATCATCTTCATATATATACGCCTTCATCTTTATCAGGTCTATGACACCTTTAAAATCTTCGGCTGCTCCGACAGGTATCTGAACCGGCAATATTTTGTCTCCGAAATGCTCACGCATGCTCTCTACAGCTTTATAGAAATCAGCACCGGTTCTGTCCATTTTATTGATAAATGAGAGTTTAGGCAGGTTGTATTTTTCCGATTGGCGCCATACAGTCTCTGACTGAGCTTGCACCCCGGCAACCGCGCAAAAAACTGCAACTACGGCATCTAATACCCTTAAACTCCGTTCTACCTCAACAGTAAAGTCAACATGCCCCGGCGTATCTATAACGTTAATTTTATGTTTATTCCAGAAACAGCTAGTAGCTGCGGAAGTAATCGTTATACCCCGTTCCTGTTCTTGTTTCATCCAGTCCATCTGGGCTTTTCCGTCATGAACTTCGCCTATTTTATGGGATTTGCCAGTATAAAAAAGTATCCGTTCAGTAACTGTCGTCTTTCCGGCATCAATATGCGCCATAAAGCCAATATTACGTAACTTGCCAAGATCGATATCTTTTATTTTAGCTTTAATCTCATCCGATAACACTGGTTTCTGCTTGGTATCCTGTTGAGGTTGAGGTTTAGAATCAGGTTTTGGGTCAGGTTTAGGTTTAGGTTTAGGTTTAGGTTTAGGTTCGGGTTCAGGTTGAGGTTCGGGTTCAGGTTGAGGTTCGGGTTCGGGTTCGGGTTCGGGTTGAGGTTCAGGGTCAGGTTGAGGTTCAGGCCCTTTCTCAAAATCAAACTTTTGCGGTTTCTGGCCTTTAATATCCTTAATAACAGCGTCTTTATCCTTATCTGCACCGGTAGCAACAGCTACTGTCAGCTGTTCTAAATGTTTCTTCTTAGCCAGATAACTTTTCTTAAGCTCTTCGTATTCACTCTGTAAGGATTGCATCCTGGTTTGCAACTCTTCGTAATCTTGCTTAGCGACAAAAGAGCTTTCATCCTGTTGTTTTTCAAAATCTCGCACCGCTTTTTGAGATTCACTTAGCTCTTTTGTGGATGTCTGCAATTGATCCCGTAATTTGCGTAGAGAATCGGATTTCTCTTTATTTTCCTTATCGAGTTTTTGAAAGGAAGCTTTGAGTTCTTCCAGCTGCCGCGTAAGCTTTACATTTTTGGAGAATTGAGTTTCAAGTTCTTTTTCTTTAGTTTTTAATTTTTTCTCTATTTCCGGATCGGCCTCCTTGTCCTTTTTTGCCCTTTGCTGCTCGTTTTCATGCCATTTTTTATACTTTTCTGCTTCCTGCTGTGCCGAAACCGCCTTTTCTTTTAATCCGGCAAGTTCTTCTTCTAAAGATTTACGGTTAGTTTCGTTTCCGGATAACTGTTCTTTTAACGAATCCAACTCTCTTTTTAGGGCTCGTATTTGTTTTTCCTTCTCCGAGGCTACATCAACGTCCTTTTGCTTTTTTTTGATTCCGGGCTTAGCCTCGCAATACAGGTAATATCCGGCTAAAGACAATCCCGCGCCCACAGTTATTAGAAAAAAAATAAAAATCATAATCCCAACTTTAAAAAATACTAATTAAGTATAACATAAGCAACACTTTTAAATCAAAAAAAATCCTCTAATTTATTCTGACTATATATCTTATTCTCTGCAAAACCGGCGGATGGCTGTAGTAAAAAAACACCTTTACCGGATGAGGCGTTAAGTTAGACAGGTTATCTACACTTAACTTTTTCAGGGCCGTAATAAATGCATCAGGCTCATGATATGTAGAAACCGAAAAATTGTCTGCCGCGTATTCAAATCGGCGGGATATCGCATTCTGAAAAACAGAAAAAGCCAAATTTAAAGGGCTGTAGAGAATCCCGAAGAATATTAAACTTGCATATATCGATAATTCATCCATTCGGAATGCAACAAATAACCCTTTATTGTTAATAAA
>CAZBZJ010000243.1:0-2155 GCA_964496355.1 uncultured Planctomycetia bacterium
TCATCATGTATCTGAATAGTCAGCCGGGACTGAAATTTCTTTGCTTTAAACTCCTCGAATACTCTTATCATAGCCAGTTTTATTATATCAGCAGCTGTACCCTGTACAGGCGCATTAATTGCCTGCCGGAGTGCATACTCTTTAAGAAAACCGTTTTCTTCGCGTATATTTTCTAAATAACGTTTACGGCCGAATAAAGTTTTTACGAATCCTTTCTCTTCTGCGGACTCCATAGTTTTATCGATATATTCCTTAACTTTAGGATACCGGTTAAAATATTCATTAATAAACTTTTCTGCTTCATAAACCGGTATACCCAACTCTTTAGAAAGGCCGTAAGGGCTCATCCCGTAGATAATCGCAAAATTTATCTTTTTGGCAAAATCACGTTCGCCGGCTACTATCTCTGATTCGGGTTTAGAAAACAACAGCCCGGCGGTAAATCTGTGTATATCTTTATCCCGGCCGAACCCTTCGATAAGGTTACTGTCGCCGCAGATATCGGCCAGAACCCGCAGCTCAATCTGAGAATAATCAGCTGCCAGTATATATCCTGGCGTAAATCCGGATATGAAACTTTCTCTGATATTCCTGCCGGTGGTATCCTTAACCGGGAGATTCTGAAAATTAGGGGAATAAGATACTAACCTGCCGGTAGAACTTGCCGTCTGGTTAAATTTAGGGGATATTTTACCGCGGTTTTTTTCGGCATAATCAATAAACGGAATTATATAAGTAGATAGTAATTTAGCTAATTTCCGAAAATCTAAAACCTTGCCGACTACAGGATGTTCGCCTTTCAATTTTGTTAAAACTTCCTCGTTAGTCGAAAAACCTGACTTGGTCTTTTTAACCGGTTTTAAATTAAGCCTTTCAAACAATATCCGGGAAAGCTGTTTGGGAGAATTTACATTAAACTCCTCGCCGGCCATTTTATATATCTCTTTCTCCACAGCCGCCTTCTGGCTGCTTAGAGATGATAAACTTTTTTTCAACAGGTTCAAATCTATTTTTACACAGCTTTCCTGCATCCAGGCTAATACTTGTAAAAGCGGCATTTCTATCCGGTTAAATAAACCTTCTAACGCTTGGCTCTTTAACTTTTCCTTTAAAACCTCGTAGAGCCGGCCGGTAAAATTTGCCTTTTCATATGCCTTTAACTGCGTAACCGGAATACTTAAATATTCCCACACGATACTCTCAAGCGTAAAATCCTTTAAATGCGACTGTAAACAAAACGCGGCTATCTTTATATCAAAATAAGGGGGAGAAAGGCCAATATCATGCTCTTTAAACTTACCTATTTGATATTTCAAACCGTAAGAAACTTTTTCTATATCTGTGTTTTGGAGTATCTCTTTTAAATCCTCTACATTAACTTTATATATATCATTATCAAAAAAAACAAACAATTTGCTGCCGGAAAAGTCAAATACTATTCTGCCCCGGCTGGATATTTTCTTTAATAAAGCGCCTCCGGCATCCCTGACATGAATATCTTCGGCCTCAAAGCTGTCATTAACAGAAAAATCATTTATTAATGACTTAAACTCTAATTCTTTTACAATACGGTAAAACTCTTCTCCTTTAATCCGGCCCATTTTTAAGCTGTTGATTTTCATATCGACACTATCTATATCATTATCCAATTCTACCAATTTTCTGCTTAAAAAAGCATCGTCTTTATAGTCTATCAATTTCTTTTTCAGAGAATTTTTCTTCACTTTCTCGACATTCTCGTAGACGGCAGATAAATCACCGAAATCCTGTATTAATCTTAATGCGGTTTTAGGCCCGATTCCTTTTACTCCCGGGATATCATCTGTACTGTCTCCGGCTAATGCCAAATAGTCGGCTATCTTTTCCGGGCTTATGCCCATATCGTTTCTAATCTTGCTTTCGTTAGATACTGTGTCTTTATTCAAGTTATAGACAACCACTTTGTCATCACTGACTAACTGCAGCATATCTTTATCCGAACTAAATATCACGCTCGACAACCCGGCACTCTCCGCTTTGCTAACCAACGTAGCAATTACATCGTCTGCTTCAAAACCTTCTCTCTCACATATAGGAATAGACATAGATTCGACTATCCTTTTAATCCAGGGAATCTGAACCTTAAAATCATCAGGTATAGAGGGCCGGCTTATCT
>CAZBZJ010000244.1:0-2153 GCA_964496355.1 uncultured Planctomycetia bacterium
GGATACGTCAAAACATATAACTAAATATACAGGATTAAATTGTTTAATTATCTTCTTTAATGTATTGACAAACCCAAATACAGCCCCGGTCGGTAACCCCCTGGAATTCTTTAGATTTCTTATTGCAAAAAATGAGCGATAAGAAAAACTTGAGCCGTCAACAAGAAATAATGTCTTCTCAGGGTTGAATGTATTACTTTGCATTATCTTTACAAAAATCCGAAAAATTTACGGAATAAATATATCTGGGGTTCCTTGCAGGAATGAATTATTAATGCTTTTTATCCTAACATAAGGAATAATTATATCTGATTTTCATATTTAAAATATACGACAAAAGGTAGATTTCAAAGGTTATTTTGCTGGAATTTGAGAAATAACGCCCTGGGCTTTATTTATCGACTGTATAACCGAAAGATAATCCTCGTTGTCTAACTGGTTAAGACCGCTTTCTAAATAATTCTTTGCTTCTGCTTTCATCTGCCCGGCTTTAGCCTGCTTATAATAATCCTTAGCTTTTTTTAGTAAATCCCCGTCTATGGGGTTTAATTCTATGACCGTCAGGAATTGATCTGCTGCCTGGCTGTATGACTTTTCGTTAAGAGCCTGGAAACCTAATTTAAAATGTTCCTTAGCCGTCTCTAATTCCTTGATCTTTTCCTGTTCGCGTTTATAGGCTATCTGGCTGGATAACAATGCTGCTTTTTTCTCCATTATATAACTTTTCGCTTCAGGCACAGCACCTAATTTAGTAAGATGTTCTACTGCTTTCTGGCGCCAGTAGTCATCGCCTTTTCCTAACTCATACCGTCTTTTCCAATAATAAGTAGCTTTATCTTTATCGTTCATTTTTTCGTATAAAAATCCGAGATTTGCATACGGCGCCGGATAATCAGGATCGATATCTATAGCTTCCAGATACATCTCTTCGGCCTTGCCCAGGTCTCCCAATACCTCATATACAACACCAACATCATTATACGCTTCCTTAAACGAAGGATCTAACTCTATCGCCTTTGTGTAATAAGAAAGAGCACCTCTGTTGTCTCCTCTATTCTGCAATTCATATCCTTTCCGGCGATATTCCCTTGCTTGTTCTTTAAGTTGGTCGGATACAGAATAGACAGGGAGAGTATAAATAATCAGGACAAAAAAGAAAGCAATTCTTTTGAACATATCCTTTTTTTAAATTAGCATATTATTATTTTTATGTCAATAAAAAAGCCTTAAATTTACTAGTTTTTATTATCTGTTAAACCAGGGGTTTTAAGATAAATCCGACTCTACTCTTTGTAATAACTCATCGATACCGGCATATCCGTTTAAAGATAAACTGCGTTCCTGGCCGGAAATGTTATAAGCACAAACCACCCCCTGCTCAGCCGATACCGGATTACTCTGCATAAAATATCCGCATATGTCCTTATCCGCATTTATCATATCGCCGCATACAAAACAGAAATCATATACAGTTTTAAGGGAATCATCGGCTTTGATCATCTCATTATCCATCAACTCCTGATTATCTTTAACCAAGTCATTGTTCGCGTGAAATTCCGTATCCAATATAAGAGTATCACATGCTAAAAATTTGCCTGAGGAAAGCTTCACAGCCTTAATCCCGGACTCACCCAAAGCTTCTTCTACGGAAGCAGAATAATAAACATCTATATTTCTTTCTTTTAATAAGTTCAGGACTCGCTGCCTGTATTCGGCCGGTATAGAATCGACTTTCTCAATGATAACTTTTACGTCTTTTTTACCGAAAACCGAAAGTTTTGCTGCAAGCTCTACACCCAGAAAAGTTTGCGAATAGACGATTGTGTGAGAACTAATCTGTAATGCTTCTTTCAATCTGACCGGATTACAATCGCCTAAATAGTACGCTCCTTCTTTATACCGGCCGGGAAAACCCAATTTCTGGGGTTTTAACCCGCAAGATAATATTACCTTATCGAACTCTAAAGACGGAGAATCCGCAAAAAATATCTTTTTCTTATCGAAATTAATCCTCATAGCTTTATCATTGATTATTTCTACCGTAGGAAGGTTCTTTTTAACATTCTCAAAAGAAATAAAGAAATCAGAATTTTCTTTTTTACAAACCAACCAGTCTATCAGATCTTTCTTCCGGAATGCAAACTCTTCCTTCT
>CAZBZJ010000245.1:0-2125 GCA_964496355.1 uncultured Planctomycetia bacterium
CGGCCTCTTGATAGTCCGTTACGAGGTCATCTACAAACTCCGGCTTACCCTTAGAAACCATCGCTTTTACTTCTGCTAATCTCTCCTTGGCATACTTTGTATGAAGAGTAGCCTTCTGTAATGGGTCAAAACCGGCGTTTAATTCCGCTGTCTCCATCTGTCGCTTTGCCTGGTAAAGCGGGTCATCGGGTAGCGTCTCCGGCTCGTCTTGGGCAAAGGCAAAACTTGCCATAGACAAACTAATAATTACTGATAATAGTAATTTCATAAATGACATCTTTCTACCTCCTGTCTTGTTAGGTAATTTACTCCGTTAGAGAAAGAAGTTCTCTAACGGGGTTTGCTCAAAACTAATCTGCTGCGCAAAACCAATAAAACCAGCGGTTTCGCTCCGCAGGAATATTCTCATCGGAATAATTCCTCCGAAGCAAAAGTACAGTTTCTATTAGTGTTGCGAAGGAGAATAATTCCTCTTCGGCGAATCTTCGTTTCCCGCAACGAACCCTTCGCTTTTACTGTTTTAACCACCTCCTTTTATATTAATTCGTTGCGCCACTTTTTATCACCTGATAAAGATCCGCTACCACGGAATATTTACCCCCCACTTAAAACCGCTTTGGCCTTTATCTTGAACCAAGCGTAAAAACCATTCGGCATCTTTCTTCAAAAACTGCCGGGAAAATTCGATGCTTATTCCTACATCCCTGCCAGTCCGGGTCTTCAACTCACAGGTAACTTTACCTCTACCCGGCCTGACAAACACACCGAAATCCATTGTTTTAACACGGCGCCGGCCGTAATCGATTTCTAGCGATAAACCGGCCTTACGATGAAACTTCCAGATTCCATAAAGGGTTATGGTCTCAGCTTTAAAGAACCGGCTGCCCTTAACGCCTATACCGGCACGGTATTTTATGACGCCCGTCTTTCCTATGAGGCTGGGGGTCTCCAAATATACTTTAAACTCAAATTTCGAATCAGACTTCGCGTCAAGAATATAAGACAACCGGTTTTTGCTGTCAACCTGCCAATATCCTTTAAAAAGGATTGTGGACAGATGACTGTGCTTTGTTTTAAGGGAAACCTTTTTGTAAGTATATATGAGGTTGTTATTCCGGGCCTGCCAGCCGGCTTGCAAGGTGAGAGTATCAGACCTTGACTTTAACCTCTTAACTAAGAATTGAAGCCGGTTATATTTATCTGCCTGCCATTTACCTTTTAATTGTAAAAGCCGAAAAGTATGCGTACCGGCTTTACCCTGGGTTCCAAAAGAAAAAATTAAGGAATCCGCTTTGGCTTTAACTATTTGATTCTTTATGACTAACCGGTCATTACCGGCCTGTGTGACAGTCTTACGCAGAGTGAAATTTAAATTATGGCCTCTATCAAGGTTCCATATCCCATTTAATACCAGCCGTTGGGGTATATTGAACCTTTTTCGCCACTCTGCTGTTTCTTTTACTATGTAGGCCAGCTCATTATCTGCTTCAATGACAAAATAACCATGCGGACGTAAAACCCGGCTGTCCTTTGTTATTATAAGCCGGTTATCTTTATCAATCGCATATTTGCATTTCATATACAAAAACCATAGTAGGAGTCAGCGCTCAACTTTTGACAAAAAAGACCTTAATGAAAAAGCCGCAACAGACACCTTTTCAATCGCATTCCGTTTTCATTTTTTCAACCGTCTCAAACGGCCGGTTGCAATACCGTATGATATTGGTGTGCGAGAAATGATAATCCCTGCCTGCCGGCAGGCAGGAACATTTATGTGTTCTATGATATAGAACAATTGTTCTATAATCTAGTGCGCTTGGGAATCTTGCCGGTTTTGAAGTGTTTGTCGATCCAGCCGTTTTTGACTTTATCCCGGCTGTCGAAATGCTTAACATAGGGTTTGATATCCAGAAGCGGCGTTCCGTTTAAAATGTCGACTTCCGTAAAAGTAATGATATTCCCTTCAACGCTCTTTAATTTCACGATCGAAAACCCGATATGATTCGGCCGGTGGGGGCTGCGAATCGAAAATATGCCGTGTTCTGTGTCCTCAAGAAAAGGCTTGCCGGTTAGCTTTTCTTCTTTTGAACGGTTAAAATAATAGATCAGAATAACGTGTGAGAAC
>CAZBZJ010000246.1:0-2093 GCA_964496355.1 uncultured Planctomycetia bacterium
CTCTTGGCGGCGCGGCGGTTCTCAGTGCGTTTGTCTATTTCAAAAAGGGGTGAATATATTTTTTGATTCGGGATGACCCTCTAAAGCTGGATAAACCCCAGATTAACCTGGGAGAAGGTTTCGAACAGATATCTTCGGGAAGTTTAGGGGAATTCACTTTTTATATAATCGGGAAGAAGTTTGTCGACGAATTGCATGCAGAGATGCTCTCTTATGGATGGGGAAATGACTATTTCTTTTTATATGGCAAAGATGACAGAGATATATTGATAAGTTACTCGGTTTGGGATTCGGAGAAAGATGCGGGCGAATTTCTTGAAGGATGGAAAAAAGTAATAGAAAGTAAATATCCCATGGTTACATGGACAGATAAGGATAAAGGCGTTTCATTGGCAAAGAGCAGTGATTGTAATATTTATCTGGCAAGAGAAGCGGATAAAGTTTTAGTAATTGAATCGGAGGTTACAGAAGGCGGTATTTTGGATAGGATAGCAAAAAAAATAGGGTTTGCTGCTTTTGGTATAGAAGATAATAGTTGATTTTTCAAAAGGGTTTAGCACACCCAGAAAGGATATCTAAAGATTATGGAAAATGAACCGGTCTCTATAATTGTTCCGGTAAAAAATGCTAAACGAACCATTCACCAGAGCTTCTCGTATCTGGCTGAGTTGAATTATCCTCGTGATAATCTGGAACTGATTTTTGCAGACGGCGGCAGTACGGACGGGACTGTTGGGATATTAAAGGAATATCAAGAAAAAAATCCTTTTATCCGAATAGTTGAAATTCCTGATTGTATTTCGCCGGGGTTTGCCAGGACGCAAGCTTTAAAAAAAGCTAAGGGTGAATTTATATTTTTTACAGATGCTGATTGCGCGCCGGTGGTTGATTGGATACAACAGATGTTAGAAGTATTTAGTAAAGACGAAAAAATCGGAGTCGTTGGTGGCGAAATTTATACCTTGAGAGTAGAACCGGATAATTTAGTTGAGATATATTGTGAAGCATTTGGGTTTAACCGGGTATCTTGGAGATACGGTGCTTTAGATGAAGGTTATTATCCCGATTTGAGCGATTGGTCGCCTACCCAGATTTGCGGGCACAGGAGTTATTTTTTTGTGACGGCAAACGCGGCATTCAGAAAAGAAGCAGTAGATGATGCAAAAAGAAGGTTTTGGGATTTGCCTACCGGTGAAGATATAGATTTCGGGCTTCGAGTTAGGAAGAAAGGATGGAAATTTTATTTTTTACCCAGTGCTTCCGTAAGGCATATGCACAGGGCTAATTTGAAAGCCTTGCTTAAAGTATGGAAAAGTTACAGCCAGGCGCATCCGCCTTTATTGGAGACGCATGCAAAAAAATATATGGAATTGATTTTTCAATTTATAGGCCGGTATCCTCGCCATCCGCGGCTGAGATTTAAGTTTCCGATTAAAGGGTATATATATCTGGGTAATTTTCACTTTATGCATCTATTTGGCTTATTGTTTTTTACAGGAGTTATAGGTGTTTTTGTTGCGCCGCTTTCAGTAGTTTGGAAGTTGTTTATGTTCATAAACTTAGGGTTAACTTTACTATACGTTTTTCGGTTTTTTAGGTCATGTTTTCAGATTGAGCCTTATAGAAAATGGCATGTATTTTGTAAGTTGAAATATTTAACTAATCTATATTTTCTTCTGGGAGGATTTAAGGGGTTCAGGAAATATAAAGCTTTATGTATAGAACCTAGTTTTTAATCTGTTGGATAAGGACTGGGCGGGAGGCCAACAATGAACTATTTCGTTTATATAATGCTTGGCTTAATAGCCGGTGTGGCTAGCGGATTTTTAGGTATTGGCGGAGGTACGATTATAATCCCGGCATTGATATTTTTGTTCGGGTTGACGCAGCACCAAGCTCAGGGTACAACTTTAGCATTGATGGTTCCGCCTATAGGATTATTAGCCGCACTTAAGTATTATTATGAGGGTTCTAAACTGATACTTGACAACTTACATAAAGATTGTTAAATTTATCTATAATGGATAAGTTATTAACGATAAAACAAGCGGCAAGCATATTAGGTGTTTCTACATCGACGTTAAGGAGATGGG
>CAZBZJ010000247.1:0-373 GCA_964496355.1 uncultured Planctomycetia bacterium
GGGGTAAGGATTAAGGGGTAAGGATTAAGGGGTAAGGATTAAGGGGTAAGGATTAAGGGGTAAGGATTATGCGTTATGCATTATTTAATCAGCGCAAATCAGCGTTTAATAACCGATTATACTTGACATAGCAGTCCGGTATTGGTATCTTAAATAAATATTTTTTTATTTGAGATTGTGAAAAAAATAACAAAGTATTAAGATCTATGCAATATTATTATATTTCTGAAGACCATATCAAAAAGTTTTTCCGCAAAATGAAGGCCGAAGGATACAACGTCTTTGTGCCGCAGAAAGTAGGCGAAGCCGACTATTCCTTCACGGACAATATCGATGACTTTTGTTTTAATCCTTACCGGTGCATAGAACCTTT
>CAZBZJ010000247.1:383-2083 GCA_964496355.1 uncultured Planctomycetia bacterium
AAAGATGGGCAGTTATTTTCCCGGCGAGAATGAAAAAGAGAAGAAACAGCAGGTTGTATTCGGAGTTAAAAGTTGTGATTTAAAATCTCTAGTTATTCAAGATTACATTTTTTTAGAAGGTGTCTGTGTTGATCCCGTATATAAAGAGTTAAGAGAATCGACGATATTTATATCGACAGATTGTACCGACTGTAAAGAGATAAGTTTTTGTACAGCCCTGGGGATAAATCCTTATCCGGAAAAATATTTTGATTTAAATTTTTCTAAAGTTGATCACGGGTATTTAATTGAGGTTGGTTCCGAAAAAGGCGAAGCGTTGTTGTCTAAATACGGGGAGTTTTTTTCAACCGGAATCAATAACCTAATAGCTAAAAGAGACCATATACGCCAGAAAGTATATAATCAAGTATGTGAGCAGGCGAAGGACTTTCCGGCTAAAGAAAAACTGTATCCCGCGGTTAAAACGCAGTCAGAGTCACAAGTATATAAAGAAGAAGCCAAGAAATGCGTAGAATGCGGAGCTTGTGTTTTTAGCTGTCCGACTTGTCATTGTTTTTATCTTTATGACGAAAAGAAAGGGAATGAATATGTTAGAACCCGAATCTGGGATGCTTGCCAGTATCAGAATTTTATGCAGGAAGCCGGCGGTGCTAACCCGTTGCGCTGGCGGTATGAACGGTTAAGAAACCGGTACGCTAAGAAATTCGATTTTTTTTGGGAAAATATTAAAATGTATGCCTGTACCGGGTGCGGCCGATGTTATGAATCCTGTATAGGTAATATAGATATCCGGCATATTCTTAAGACTGTCGTGGAAGAGTTAGATGAATCCAGCAAGAAATCCTGAAAAAAATGAGCTTTATCTGCCCATAAAGGGTAAATTGTTGAAGGTTTTAGAGGAAAGCCCGTCTATAAAGACTTTTCGTATAGGGTTAGAACGGGATTTTTCTTTTGAGGCCGGGCAATTTATACAGCTGACAGTTCCCGGAATCGGAGAAGCGCCGTTTACTCCTTCTTCCAGCCCCTACGAAAAAGATTATATTGAGGTTACCATAATGGGTGTGGGCAGAGTTACCGGAGCCTTACATTCGATGAAAGAGGGCGGTATCGTAGGAGTAAGAGGCCCGTTTGGTAAACCTTATCCTTTGGATTTTTTTTATGGTAAAGAAGTTGTATTAGTAGGCGGAGGAGTGGGATTTGCTCCTTTAAGGTCGCTATTATTGGCTTTATTTTATCAGATTGACAAATTTAAAAAAGTAATTTTGCGGTATGGCGCTAAAACTCCCAATGATATTATCTATAAATATCTGATAGACGAGTGGAAGAAAACCAGGAATTTTGATATGCAACTGACTGTGGATAAAGCGGACGCTGCCTGGCAAGGAAACGAAGGTGTAGTTACTACCATTCTTGATAATTTCGGGTTAGATTCTGATAGAAGTATAGCCGTAGTCTGCGGGCCGCCGATTATGATGAAATTCGCTACTTTGAAAGTCTTAGAGTTAAAGTTTAAAGAAGAGAATGTATTCTTATCTATGGAAAAAAATATGTCCTGCGGCCTGGGTAAATGCGGCCATTGCAGATTGGGAAAGTATTTTGTCTGTAAAGACGGCCCGGTATTCCCGTATTCAGCTATAAAAGAGTACCCTGATCTCTGGGGATAAGGCAGTGGTAAGGATTAAGTGGTAAGGATTAAGTGG
>CAZBZJ010000248.1:0-2082 GCA_964496355.1 uncultured Planctomycetia bacterium
CTGCTTACCTCAGTTAGCAATGCGGTCAACACACCCTCCAGCGCCTCCTTATGCCCGCGCCAGAAGCGGGTCCCTGCTATAGATTCCAGCTTAACCTTTCCTTTAACCACCTTAGCTTCTGCCTGAGTTTGGTTTTGCTTTGGGACTAGAAGGGGATAGGTATGATTTATTCTATAATTATCTGACCCCTTATTAACCAAATTTGCTATCTCTTTTCGTAACAATTCAATTGTCCCTTCCTGTTCAAAATAAGTTCCCCATGTATTAGCATAATCTTTTCTATTACTCTTGAAATCACTTACTAAATCTTCAAAATCTACAAATTTGGGTCTTAACTTCCCAGATGCAACTTCTCCTTTAGGGTTACTAACAGAATTGTATAAATCAAAAGTCATTTGCTCTATCTGTTTGTCAGTCAAACATACAATATATGCTGTTAATAAATGGCGCATATGTTGTTCTGTATCAGGATAAATAACATCCGTTTTATAGCCATGCTCATCGCCTACTCTCACTAACTGTTTGCGCGAAATCTTTATCTTCCATTCTTCCTCTGTCTCTCTTACCGCAGCATCTAAAGACTCTTCATCAATATCAAAATGTCCTGCCATACTCGCTTCTTTTTTCAAAGGGTCAGTATCTTTTATCTGCGATTTCGCTGTAACAAGGACTTTTCCGTACTTATCAATTGCTAAAACTGTTACAACCTTATGCCAATCACCATCACAATGAATTTCTTTCCTGGGCTTATAACCAATAGTCTCTCCTTGTTCGTTGACAATCTCTAGTATACCTTCCCCGGATCCTAGCTTCTTTAGCCAATCTTTCTCAGCCTCTATACCTAAATCATTATTCTCCAACCAATCAATATGACTCTCTAAAAGATCATGCTGGATAAGGTATTCGATAGTCTTCTGGCGGGCTTCTTGCTCGTTGCAGCCGAACAGATGATATAGTTCGTGACCAGCAAAGATTATTCTTAGCTGCTCGGGTGGTGCTTTGGCTAAAGCGTTAGGATTGACCAATAACTTATATTTGTTATCACCTGCAGATACTGTTTCAGCTGGAGATTCTAGGTTAGAGTCAAATTCAATAGTAAAGTTTATGCCGGCTATAGCATCAGGGCCACCTAAATAGCTAATTACTTTTTCTTTTGCTTCTTTGGCTTGTTTACCTTCTGGTATATAACCGGCTGCAGGCATATGGGCAGGGTAAGCTTGACTTCCAGTAAAAAATATAGTATTATCTATCTGTCCAAAAAGGAGGTAAATATGTTCAAAAGAATAGTCATTAACCCTAAAATCTGCCATGGTAAACCAGTTATAAAAGGGACAAGAATTATGATTTGGCAAATACTCGATTTGCTCGAAAATGGAACTACTTTTGATCAAATAATTACTAAATACTTCCCTCAAATTTCTGCAAAAGATATTAAGGCCTGTGTTGAATACGCTAACCAGCTGGTAAAAAACGAAGAGGTACGCCTTGCCGAAGAAACCAAACAAAGTTGAATTCCTTGCGGATGAATGTATAGGATTACCTACTATAACTTTATTACGTAAATTAGGATATTCAGTAACCACTGCTAAAGAGATTAATCTTTGCGGTAAGGCAGATATCGAAGTTTTAAAATATGCTATTGAAAAAGAACAGATTTTAATTACTGAAGATATAGATTTTGGAAATATTCTGCTATATCCGCCAAAATTCCACCATGGCATTATACTTTTGAGGTTCCGCCACAGCTTAGAAGAAAAAATCCATTCAACTCTAACTAAATTGCTTAAAGAACTTAAACCCGTCAATTTTAAGAAATCTCTCATTATCGTCGATGCAGAAAAGTATCGTGTACGTAAAGAATAACCCTTATTTTCAATTAACCCTTCCATCCATTCCCTATCAGCTTCCACTTCAATCGCATTATCATCCAGCCAATCGATATGGCTTTCTAAGAGATTATTTTGTATAAGGTATTCGATAGTTTTCTGGCGAGCTTCTTGTTCGTTATAACCTTGTAGGTGGAAAAATTCGTGGCCGCCGAAGATAGCTCTCAACTGGCCTTCGTATTCTTCTTTTCCATGA
>CAZBZJ010000249.1:0-2063 GCA_964496355.1 uncultured Planctomycetia bacterium
GCATCGGCCTTCTAAGCCGAGGGTTGCAGGTTCAATTCCTGCCGGGCGCGTTCTTTTAAACGCGGATTCCGCGAATCTAACGCGGATTGATAATTTTGATTCTTTACCGGCAGTAATTCCGTGATTTTTATTAATCGCTGGAATCTTTTATTTAATCACTGTAATCAGGTATAATCCAGTATATGCCTAATGATTATACCGGGAGAAAAAAATGAAAATAATATTCAGGTCTCTGTTGATTGTGGTTTTTATCCTTGTATTGGCTTATGCAGGAATAGTGGGGTTTATCAATGTTAAAGGAAAAGAGTTATTGACGGATAACTTACAGCGGATATCTCAGCAGGAAGTCAGGGCAAATAGCGTAAGGTTTATACTACCCTTAGGCTTAACTATAGAAAATTTGTCTTCGGACAGGCTGCAAGCCGGCAGGGTCAATATATCTTTAGATATTTTCAAATTAATAACCGGAAAGTTACGATGTAATTCTTTATATTTGAAAGATGTATTTGCCCGGATAGAAAGGGATGATAAAGAGATAGAGCTGCCTTTGGTAGCTTTGCCTGAAACTTCCGATTCAGGGGAAGAAGAGGCCGACAGCCCTGATTTAAAGCCAGTAAAACAGGAGCAGGTTGAATCCGGCCGGGAATTATTTAACAAATTTTTCATAAACCAGATTATTTTCGACAATGTTAACGTAGAATTTACCGATAATTCTCAAGATAGAGGGTTTAGGGGAGAGTTGTACAGGTTGAACGGATTTATATATGATTTAGGATACCCGTTGGAAAAGAGAACGAAATTTAACCTTAATTCAGATTTCAAATTCGGCAAATTAATATTGCGGGATGCTTTAAAAGTTAAAGGCTGGCTTGATTTTAAAAATAAGTCTATGGATGTAAAATTAACGGTAAAAAGAGTCCCTTATAAAGAATTCGCTCCTTATGTTTCATCTTTTTGGAAGCCTGAGAATTTAGGTATCGAAGAAGCAGTATTCTCGTTAACTTCAGACTTTGATGCTAAAGATAATGATATGGTCATTGACGGTAAAATATCTTTAATAGAATACAGGTTTGTCAAAACCCCTGAAAAAGAAACAAAAGTCGCTATAAGTAAAGGGCTAATAAATTTATTTAAGCAGGGTAAAGAATACCCGGAGTTTAATTTTAAAGTTAAGACCAAGTTCGACCATCCTAAAATCGACTTTTCACAGATTAGCGCAGAAGCTAATAAACAAGCCGGCGGTAAGACCGGTATAGCAGTATTAATCGGAAAAGAGGTTGTAAAAGATGCTGTTGGAAGCCCGCAAAAAGCTGCCAAGACTGCTGTGAAAGTAGGAGAAGGCACTATAAAGACAGCTGTGGATGTAACTAAGGCCGCGGTAAAAAAAGCATTAGAGTCTCCTCAGGCAGCCGGAGATATATTTAAAGATACCGGCGGCGTTTTAGAGTCAATTTTTCTTCCCGAAGAGCCTTCTGTAAACAGGACAGGCAGTAATTCTACGCAACAGTAAGATATTATTAGCTATACCAAGCTATACCAATACTTATCAATGTATGACAAAGTATATTTAATGATATGTAGTATAAAAGTGCCATAAGCCGGCATAGCATATTAATTTGTGGATTAAATAATTTGGGAGGTATATGAAGGGCCTATTAGTACTGATAGCATTATCCGGCATTATTATAATGGCGATAATAATCTTTGCCTTAAAGAAGGCCGCTGATAAAGCAGGAAGAAGGCAGGAGGACAGGCGGCAAGGTTAAGACATTGGTTTATTTATTGGGTTTGTTGAGTTTATTGCGTTTATAGGCAGGAGGCAGGATTAATGGAGAGATTAAGTATTAAAGCAGCCTTTACACTCTCAAGAAATCTAGGTATAATAACTCTCATTCTAACGGCATTTAGCTCTTGGCTCATGGCTGTTGGCTTGTATTTTTACTATATATACTCAATATATCAACTAAGAGCTAAGAACAAAGAACCAAATTGGTGGGTGTAGCTCAGTGGCAGAGCGCTTGATTGTGGTTCAAGTGGTCGTGGGTTCAAATCCCATCACCCAC
>CAZBZJ010000250.1:0-2061 GCA_964496355.1 uncultured Planctomycetia bacterium
TCTAACTTCTACCTTCTACCTTCTAACTTCTGACTTCTAACCACTACCTGCCGCAACACTTCTTATACTTTTTTCCGCTACCGCAAGGGCAAGGGTCGTTCCTGCCTACTTTCCTGCCTTGATATTTTTGTTTTATTTGAGAAGATTGGGGTTTCTTGCTTTGCTGATTAAACGAGGTATAATCACTATGCTCGAATCTCTGGACAACATCCGAAAATACCCCTTTTATACCCGGTTTCTCCTTTATTTCGGCACGAAAGACTAAATCCAGGATACCTTCGCGTATCGATTCCAGCATGCGTACAAATGCCTGGTATGATTCGTGTTGATATTCTTCGACAGGATTTCTCTGTCCATATGCACGCAAGTGAATACCTTCTTTTAAATTATCCAAAACCAAAAGATGTTCCTTCCAGCGCGAATCAATTATTTGCAGAAAAGTTATTTTTTCTAAAAACCGCATTTTCTCTGTTCCCAGCGTCTTTTCTTTTTCATTATATACCCGGCTAATCAAACTTAATATTTCATCTTCGATTTTAGAAGGGTCTTTTAAATCAAAAATTTTCTGGCCTATATCTATCTTATATCTGAATTCTGCGGCTTTTATAAACTGTTCTCTTTCAGCTTCGATAGATTCGGATTCCTGCAGGAAGACAGTTCCTACGGCATCTTTAACCGAATCTTTGCACATCTGTAGAACCTGCGGTTTCAAGCTCCTTCCTTCAAGGGCTTGTTTGCGCTGGGCATAAATAACTTCCCGTTGTTTATTCATAACATTATCAAACTGCAGTAACTGTTTTCTGATTTCAAAATTGTGGTTTTCGACTCTTTTTTGGGCTACTTCAATAGACCGGTTAATTAAAGGATGTTCTATAGGCGCGTCTTCCGGGAACCCAAACCTTTCCATTAAACCGGTTATTCTTTCTGATCCGAACAAACGCATTAAATCATCCTCTAAAGATATATAGAATTTCGAAGATCCCGGATCTCCTTGTCTGCCGGCCCGTCCCCGCAACTGATTGTCAATTCTCCTAGCTTCATGCCGTTCTGTCCCGACCACATGGAGGCCTCCCAATTCTACTACTTTCTGATGTTCTTCCTTAAATGCGCGCATATACTTTTCTGTAAGTTCGTTATATTGTTGATTATACCCTTCGTCTTCCGGCAAGATACCTTTCTGGTAGAGTGTATTCTTCACCATATATTCCGGGTTACCGCCTAATACAATATCCGTACCCCGGCCGGCCATATTAGTAGCAATAGTTACCTGCCCCAACCGTCCAGCCTGAGCTACAATAAAAGCTTCTCTTTCGTGGTATTTAGCATTCAGAACTTGATGTGCTATACCTTTACGTTTTAACATAAACGATATTCTTTCCGAATTTTCAATAGAAGTAGACCCGACTAATAAAGGCCTGCCCAAATTATGTAATTCTTCTATTTCTCTTACAACAGCTTCAAATTTGCCTTGTTCAGTTTTATAAATCTGGTCGGCAAAATGTGTACGGCGTAAAGGTTTATTAGTAGGAATCACTGCCACATCTAACTTATAGATGTGTTGAAATTCACCGCTTTCAGTATAAGCCGTGCCGGTCATACCAGCTAATTTGTCATACATCTTGAAATAATTCTGTAAAGTTATGGTAGCTAAAGTCTGGGATTCTTCCTGGATCTTTAACCCCTCTTTAGCCTCTACTGCCTGATGTAACCCTTCTGACCATCTGCGGCCGGGCATTAAACGGCCTGTAAACTCATCGACAATGACGACTTGTCCGTCTTTGATGATATAATCTTTATCCCTATGAAAAGCCTCTTTAGCCCTTAATGCCTGGGTTATATGATGCGGCCATTCGTTATATATATCGTCGTATAAATCACTTATACCTAAAATATCTTCGCTTCTGGCAATGCCGTCTTCTGTAAGGGTGACAGACTGCGCCTTTTCGTCAAACAGATAATCTACCCCTGCTTCTAAATCTACTCCTTCGTGCTTTGCCTGTATCTCTTCTTTTTCTAATATTCTTCGGCCGCGTAACTTATTTGCCACCCGGTTAGCCTGAT
>CAZBZJ010000251.1:0-1435 GCA_964496355.1 uncultured Planctomycetia bacterium
CCATCCATCAGCCAGCACAAAGCCTGAGAATAAGGACAAACATAAACAAGAAATGCCATAATTCCCCTCCTCCGGCCACAAATCTATGCCATATGCCTGGCAAAAATCATCAATATACGGCCGTAATGTATCATCTAATTCCAGTGCCTTGCGTAAATTCATACGCACTTTGTCCTTCTGTTTTAACATCATATAAGCAAGGCCTAAACCGTAATATACCTCGCTAAGCGCAAAATCCGGCCGAAGTTCAATGATTTGATTGAACAACCTAATGGCGCCCTTGGGATCTGGATTTGGCCCGATTAACAAAAAGGTCGCTTCTGCAAATAAGTCCGCAGCTCGCTTGAATAACATAGCAGGCTCTGAGAAATTAGCTTTATCTGGTCTATCTTTTTTCCTTCTGTTTATAACGCTAAAATTCAACATAAACCCTAATAATGGTAAAAACAAAATATGCCATAAATACTGGCCATGATTTATTACACCTGCAAAAAACTCCACCGGATTAAATACTCCGGCGTCATCATCAAAAATACTGCTTTTGCATTGCATATTAGTTTTTATGCAGTTAATAATCCGGCGCACCCAACCTTTCCAAAAAGCCAAATCATATTTATTCCGCCCCTTACTTTCAGTTTTATCTTTACGCCTCGCAACCGCTATACCTTCTATCTCAACCAGCAATTCTTCTCTGCAAACATCAGCTTGCAAATACATATTCGGACAGGGAGAAAAAATTCTTTCGCAGATTTTCTCAACCAATCCGCAATCATCGGTATGTTTTATATAAGTCCTTAACTGAACTATATCATCCAAGACAGGCGCAAACCCTTCCAACCCGTTTATCTGCATATTTTCCGCAGAAATCAAAGCCTGGATATTATCGGTTGTCTCTTTTGTCTGGGCTGGAACATTCCCGGGGTATAGAGACTTACTCTTGACAATACTGGCAGTACCGGAAATAAAGATAATAACGTAATCACCTATAACTAATGCCATACCCCGGCTGAACATAGGCTGAGCTTCACTTTTACTTTCTTCTCGTTTATAAGCTATTGTGGGATTTTGGCGGTAATTTTCTAAAGGCACAAGCCGTACATCTGTTCTTTCCGTAACTATACCAAAAGCTCCCATAACCAGGCTGCCGCCGGACATACCTATTCCGGTACTGGCAGGAAAAAACTTCCGCCCGGCGGTGGCAAGAACGGCTTGGGCTTCCGGTAAAATCAGATTCTTACAAAAATCTTTACCATCAAAATACTGTCTTCTGCCTTCGTTGACGCAGGCATAATTTTTCCCTTCACAGCCGGTAATATTTTTTTGATAAATCCAGAACCTGAATACACTCTCATCTTCAAAACCATTCGCAGTTAATATATCCGTAATCTGCTCGGCACAATCGTTATATTGCTCAGTAAAACCTTCGTTGCCGTTT
>CAZBZJ010000251.1:1445-2042 GCA_964496355.1 uncultured Planctomycetia bacterium
AAAATCCTTACTGGTATCTTTTGGGGTTATACCACCAACACAGGAAAAACTGATACCGCAGGCGTTAACTACCACAAACTGACCAAACCCCTTTTCTCCGGGCTTTGGCCGGACAATTTCGAAATCCTCTTCTTGCGGAGTCACTGCCCATACTTCACAGCTAAGGTGTGCTCCGTTACAGGGCGGCTGATATATAAATTCGACCGCCGGCATATCCTTACCAAAAGTATCTTTGATAACATCCCGCACATCTTTTTCATTATCAAGGCTATCTAAAGGCATGGTGAGCTTAAAGGCTGAGGACAAATCCGCATCGTATACAGCTAAATTTTCCTTAAGATCTTCGAACAACTGTCTGGCTTGAGGTTTAACATCCAGATTATTTTCCGGAACCGCATCTACGAACAAAAACCGGGCCTTTTCGATATTAACTTCAGAAACAGCTACAGAAATATCAGAAAATTTTCCACCGGCCCGGTGGAAAATTTTACATATGGTCTTAAATCTGCCGAATCCGAAAAATACTAAAAGCGTACTTAATACTGCAAATACAACCAATCCTATCCACACCTGCGGCGGCGCCTGAGCCGGATGAGC
>CAZBZJ010000252.1:0-2006 GCA_964496355.1 uncultured Planctomycetia bacterium
TCTCCCCGGTTATGGTTTACTAAGGATAATAAACAGTTTATTAAGATAGGGCCGTGGTATTACTATTTAGAATCTTTTGTAAGTGAAGGCCAAGAACTTACAATGGAAGATTTAACCCCGCAACATTTTGTTTCTATAGGCAGGCTTATGGCCCGGTTTCACAGCCGGACAGAAGGTTTCAGGCCCGGAGGCAGAAAATCAGAACTTCTCGGTACGGCTATTGTGACTGCTCAGGAAGATTTAATCCGGTTAAAGGATAATTTAGAGACAAGCGGCCAGCCTTATTCGCAGGCAGATAGATTGTTTTTAGAGAATGCTGAATTTATATTAGCCCAGCTAAATTTGTTAAAATACAGCAAGCCGGATACTGAATATACGGATTTACCATGCAGTGTTATTCATGGTGATTTAAACGTGACCAATACTAAATGGTCAGGTAATGCAATAGTAACTTTATTTGATTGGGAAAGGTGCAGGTTTGGGCAGCCGCGGTTAGAAGAATTTAAGAATGCCCTCTTAGCAGCAGGGTATAAAAGCGGCAGAAAATATGACCGTAACAACTTTTTAGCTCTATTAAAAGCGTATCAGTTGTATGCCGGCAAGAAACTTACTTCTCAGGAATTGGCATATTTACCTCTTGTATTAGGGCCGGGTACTTTTCTGTGGGATATGGCCAAATGGTTTATTTTAAGAAGGCAGGAGGTTTCCGAATCCGATACTCAGTTTGAGTTCGTAAAAAGGCTTATAGCAGAATTCAGGAAAGTAGCTGATGACTTTGGCAAAGATTGGTGGCCGCAGGAACAGAGTAAGATTTTAGGCAGTAATCTCCGGAATATCTTGTTATCAAGGAACTCAAGGCAGGAACGGTTAGTTAATCTTCTAAATGCTTCCGGTGTTTTGGATGCTAATCTGACTCTAATGCATTTAAGCCTGAAAGCTACTTATAAAGACCCGGAGATAGACGCAGTAGTTTCTGAACAGGAGAAGTGCGCGCTTTTATCTAAAGCCTTAGCTGTTTTGCTGCAGCGTAAAGATTCAGCTGAGATCGCTGATTTCTTGGCTGATTTTGTCGATTCTCAAAACGCGATTATCCTGCCCGAAGCTAAAATGTTTATTCAATCCTACCTGAATGTCTTTAATATAGGCCATCCTGAAACTATAGCTGTATGTACATCTTTATACGGCGGCCAGTATAAATATCCTGATTTTCCTCAGGGAAGAGATTGGCTGAGGACAAAATGTAATCAATTTTTCCGGGAACTGCTTTCGGTGAATCCTCTGGTTAAAGGAATGTATGTTTTTGTTAACGACGGAGATGATTCTAAAAAGGCCGGTATTAAGACTTGCGATGTTTTAAGAGGCCTTCTGCAGGGTGGTGATTATGACGATGTTAAGGATAACATATATATCTTAGAACTATCGCAGGAAGATAAAGAACGGATGAATTCAGTAAAACACGGGGCTTTAGCTTGTGGCATGCAGTTTGCCGTCGATAAGGGTGCGGATATTGTTATTTATAGTGACGGCGATTTATCAGCTCATCTCGGCCTGGCCGGTTTATTGGCTGGCGGTATTGTTAAGGGCAAGGCAGGATGTGTGTATGGTTCAATCAGGGATAAAGGAGCTATTGTGCCTTATCGCAAACTAAGCCGCAGGTTAGGTACAGTTGCATATAATCTGTGGGTCAGATTGCTGAATTATGATATCAGTAATGTTAAGGATACTCAGCGGTCGTTTAAGGCTTTAAGCAGGCAAGCCTTAGAAATAATCTCTCCGGTAAAAATAATTGATATTGGCCATAACGGCGAGTTGACAATGGAGTTTGAGGATGATTTTCTCTATGATTTTTCCGGAGATTTAGAATGGTTAGCCCGGACTAAGATTGCCGGGTTTTCTTTAGCTGCTGTGCCTATTGTGTGGATCCCGGCTTCGGAAACAAGCATGGTTAGTTTGAGGAATAGTTCGGTACCTATGTTCAAGAGCGCAGCCCGGGGCAGGCGGAATCT
>CAZBZJ010000253.1:0-1982 GCA_964496355.1 uncultured Planctomycetia bacterium
CTTTGATATCAGTAATGATATAAACCGGTGGAAAGAGCTTTTTGACGAGTATACCGAATCCGAAGTTTTAGAACAGAACGGTAATAAAATAATCTTCAGGCTCAAGCATCAGAACGGAAATAGCTGGAAATCATACCGTTTACTTTTTAAGGAAGATATGTTTACCTACGCTTCTAAGGTAGAACCTATGTTCCCTTTTGAATATATGAAGATAATCTGGCTTTACAGGAAGGCAGACGGCGGTATTGAAATGACCTGGATCCAGGATTTTACTATGGATAAGAACGCTAAATTCAATGATGAACAGGTTGAAAATATGATAAACCAACATTCTCGAAAAAACCTCAAAAATTTTAAAGAAGCGGTTGAAAAAGAATAATTTTTATGCCAGAGGGTAATAAACCTACTTTTATTTTTTTGTGCAGCCTGGTCATTATTTTGTCTTTCAGCGTTCAGGCTACGGCTGCCTTACTGCCGACTTTAGCAGAATATTTTGGCCGGCCTGCTGTTACTGTGGGCAGGATTATCTGGCTTTATATGGTGCCTTATGGATTATGTGCTTTAGTCTGGGCGCCGTTAAGCCGGAAGTTACCGGTTAAGAAGATTATCCTTTTCTGTTTGGCGGTTTTTTCTCTGTCGGCTTTATCTGTAGCCTTATCTTTTAATTTATCGATGGCTTTTGCTGGCAGGCTTTTTATGGGTGTTTTTGGTTCAGCTGTAGTCCCGTTAAGCCTTATTACTATCGGTAAAGAGTTCGATTATAAGAACAGAGCCAAATATATAGGCCTATTTTTTTCTTGCGGGTTTGGTTCGGGGTTGTTGGGCGTTTTCTTAAGCGGTATTTTACCCTGGCGTTTTATTTATGGAATTCCTGCTCTTCTGGGAATTACCGCGGTATTTTTAGGATATATTTATTTAAAAGATTACGACTACACAGGCGGATTCAGGATAAGTTATATCGATACTTTCAAAGATAAAGGAGTGTTGAAGTTATTCTTCTTTATCTTTGCGCTGAGTTTTTGTTACCATAGTGTGCAACAGTGGTTAGGAGTATACTTAGCACAAAAATATGCGTTTAATCAGTTTTCTATAAGTTTTGCACTGACTCTCTCGGCGTTAGCTGCGATATTTTCCGAAAGTATAGGAGGTATCCTTACAGGCCGTTTTGGCCCGGCAGTTATTGCCTGTTGCGGTATTTTGAGTATGGGTATATTCTTATTTGCAACTTTAGCTGTAAATGTGGCCTGGGCTGTATTTATTCTTATCGTTTTTTGGGGTACAGGCTGGGCTTTTAACCATGTAGGGTTATCGTCTTTTCTGACCGGCCTGCCCGATAGGTTTTTAAGGGATGCGTCTAGCTTAAACAGTTCTTTGCGGTTTATCGCAGGAGGGCTTGGTACTTATCTGGGCGGCAAGATTATTTCCGTTTGGGGATTTTCTTTTCATTTTGCCGGCATAGGTGCCTTGATATTAGGATTAGCTTTTTTTCTTAGAAAAAGCCTGAAAGTAAATAAACCTCAAGAAGTGCAGATTTCCGCAGTTTAAAATAGGGGAGGATAATATGAAAAATTTAGAAGGTAAAGTAGCAATCGTTACCGGAGCCACAGGCGGTATAGGGCGAGATATAGTCAAGAGTTTAAGTGATGAAAAGATAAAATTGGTTTTAGCCGGCCGTAAACAAGAAAAACTACGAGCTTTGAAAGAAGAGTTTGGCAGGAAGACAGATATTCTGACTGTTCAGTGCGATGTAACCGATAGAGAGAACTTAGAGAGGCTGGTAAGCAGTGCAACTGATAAGTTTGGCAAGGTTGACATCCTTATTAACGGAGCCGGAGTTTCAAGCCAGCATTCTTTCTGGGACCAGCCCATAGAGGATATAGAGAAGATTATCTGGACGAATTATTACAGTTATGTTGTCTTATCCCGGATGGTAGTTCCGGTTATGAAGGATAATAATTGTGGGCACATAGTTAATATTACAT
>CAZBZJ010000254.1:0-1974 GCA_964496355.1 uncultured Planctomycetia bacterium
AGAATTTTCACGACAAGCCGGCATTAAACATTTTTTCGATATAAATAATTGCGGTATTGAACATGCCTTTTTGCCGGAACAGGGCTTCATTAGAGCCGGAGATTTAGTTATAGGAGCCGATTCTCATACCTGCACCTACGGGGCTTTAGGCGCAGCATCGTTTGGTGTTGGTTCTACTGATTTGGCAGCCGCAATGTATACCGGTAAATGCTGGTTTAAAGTTCCGGAGACCATTAAGTTTGTTTATACGGGTAAATTGCCTAAATGGACTGATGCTAAAGACTTAATCCTTTTTACTATAGGCAAGATTGGTGTTGATGGTGCTTTGTATAAAGTTATGGAGTTTTCGGGGCCGGCCATAAGAAAAATGAAGATGGACGGCAGGTTTACTATGTGTAATATGGCCATAGAGGCTGGTGCTAAAACCGGAATTATCGAACCGGATTCTGAAACCAAGCGGTATATTAACAAGGCGGTAAAGAATAAAGCAGAAATCGATTTAAAGAAATTGAAGTCCGATAAAAATGCTGAGTTTTCAAAAGTATATGAATGGGATATATCCGGTTTAGAGCCGCAGGTATCTTGCCCGCATTTACCAAGCAATACAAAACCGGTTAGCAGGTTACGCAGGGTAAAATTAGATCAAGTGGTTATAGGTTCCTGTACTAATGGCCGGATAAGCGATTTACGTAGCGCTGCCAAAATACTTAAAGGTAAAAGGATAAAGTCAGGCCTGAAAACTATTATTATTCCGGCTACACCTTCTGTTTATCAGCAAGCGTTAAAAGAGAAATTAATAAATATATTTGTAGATTCCGGCTGTATTGTATCGCCGCCTACTTGCGGGCCGTGTTTAGGCGGCCATATGGGTATTCTTGGCGAGGGTGAATCTGCATTAGCAACTACCAACCGTAATTTTATCGGCCGGATGGGACATCCTGAAAGTTTTGTCTATTTAAGTTCACCTGTTGTAGCCGCAGCTTCTGCTGTTAAGGGCAGGATTACACATCCTGCGGAGGTTTGGGAAAAGTCGTTTTTGTAGGATGCGGGAGAGCAAGCCGTAAAGTTACACTTCAGGTGTGACCTCAGATGTAACTTTACCCCGTTAGAGGACAGGGTTCTCTAACGGGGTTTACAGAGGTACGCATGGTTATAAGAGGAAAAGTACACAAGTTTGGCGATGATATCAATACCGACGATATTATTGCGGCTAGATATTTGGATTCCCAAGATCCCGTATTCTTAGGTTCGAAGTGCATGGAGAGTATAGATAAAGATTTTATACAAAAGATGAAGCCCGGAGATATCATAGTTGCCGGAAAGAATTTCGGATGCGGTTCTTCAAGAGAACATGCGCCTTTGGCTATTAAAGGAGCCGGTATATCGTTAGTTATAGCTGAAAGTTTTGCCCGGATTTTTTATCGTAACAGCATAAACACCGGCCTGCCTATACTCCAATGTAAAGAGGCAAAAGTTATTGAGTTTGGAGATAAAATAAAAGTTGATTTGACAAAGGGCCGGATTACTATTATAAATAAGAATAAAACACTATATTCAGAAAAATTTCCCGGATTTTTACAGGCCTTAATTCAGTCTGGCGGCCTGATAAATTGGATAAAGAAAGGCAAAAAGGTTAAGAAAAAATGAAGATTAGACCTCAGCCCTCAGATTTTAAGGCCGATTAAGGTAGAGGTATACCTTATTTAGGTCTGTGGTCTATGGTCTAAGGCCTGTGGTCTGTAACGAAAGGAAAAAGATGGCTAAAAAATATAAACTAGCAGTCGTTCCCGGTGATGGTACAGGGCCTGAGGTAATAAAACAAGGGCTTAAAGTATTGGATGCTGCCGGACAAAAATTTGGGTTCGAGTTTGAAAAGGTCTCGTATGATATCGGAGCAGAACGCTATTTGAAGACTAATGAAGTTATGCCTGAATCTGAAGCCGAAGAACTCAAAGGCTTTGAGGGTATATATTT
>CAZBZJ010000255.1:0-1969 GCA_964496355.1 uncultured Planctomycetia bacterium
AACTCGATAAATCTCATTGGATAAGGTTAGAATCTCGTCCGCCTAATATCGAAGGTAAAGGCGAGATTACTATTAGAGATTTATTCCGCAATACTTTACGTATGCGTCCGGACAGGATTATCGTCGGTGAATGTAGAGGCCGGGAAGTTATAGATATGTTACAGGCTATGAATACCGGCCACGACGGTTCAATGTCGACTATCCACGCAAATTCTACCCATGATGTATTAATGCGGCTTGATAGTATGATTTTAATGTCTGAGATAGAATTACCCATACGGGCTATTAGAGAGATGATATCTTCGGCAATCGATTTAATAGTCCACACAGCCCGGATGTCCGATGGTTCTCGAAAAGTCGTTCAGATTACAGAAATAGCCGGCATGTTAGACGATACCCATATAAACTTAAAAGATATATTCAGTTTCAGGCAGACCGGCGTAACCGAAGAAGAAAAAGTCAAAGGTTACTTTACCGCTATAGGTTATATCCCCTCCTTTTTCGAAGATATGCGTGCACAAGGGCTTAAAATACCGCGGGAACTTTTTACCCCGCAAGACTAATAAGGCCGCCACATTATGTCAAGAACAAGAATAACCGCCAAGATTAAAGAGATAATCCTACAAGTAAAAAAACAAAACCCTAATTTTGGATGCCGGAAATTAGCTGAAACCCTAGAGAGCAAACACGATATTTCTATCTCTAAATCTGCTATTAACAAAATCTTACATAAAAAGGGAGTTAAACAAAGAAGAGGAAGGAAACCTGCCGTTGATAGCGCCGATTCAAAAAAACCATTATTAGATAATGCAGGCTTAGTCTTTATGAAAGGCGTAATCCAGGACTTGGGATTGGATATTATATTGAATAGAAGCCTTGATAATATAGTTTCGGTAAAAGAAAGAAAAGAGCTGGTTGATTTCATACAGCTATATATTTGTAAACAATTCCTACAAGATGAGGAAAGAATTAAGCCCGAACCGGCTATTTTAGATAAAGTCCTCGATACCAAACTTAATGCTCTGCTGCAAAATTATAAACAGGCAGAATCAAAATTATCTGCCTGCGGCCAGCCGGAATCATTTAACAAGCTGAAAGACAATCAGTTACAAAAAGTTAAATCCCTAGAGGTTTCTTTCCATAATGGGCAATCTGTTTATGTCGACCCTCAATTACGTAGTCTGTGGAACAGCGTAGATGATATTCCGGAAAAGTTCTGGCTTACGCTTGTAAGAACCAAAGATAAGCTTAAAAATATAATAAACGATGATTACTGGATATTATCGGGATTTTCTTTTTTCGGTAAATTACCGCTTTCTTTAACAAGGCTTTTAGTTTCAGCTCCCTGGGAGATGGATAATATAAAAATTATCGGGCAAGACAAAATTGTTTTAGAAAAAATAAATTTCAATATTTTAAAAAGATTCAACTTTATAATCGGTTTTTTACCTCAACCGGGTTTTTTTGCAAAAATAGAAACATTTAAGAAAACCAAAGCGTATAAACATAATTTCCATTATTATAAACAGAGCTTCTACGCTGATTCTTCCGGGATAAGGTTTTTAAAACTGATTCCCACTAGAGATATAGAAGTAACCAATATATTATTGAGGAAAAAGAAGAAAGGAGCTTCTTTCTGGGGGCTCCTGACAAATGTAAAGCAAGCTTCTGTTAGAGAGACGGCTCAAAAATATGTATCTGTATGGCCTTATCTGGATGAAGGGTTTGAGAGATTTCTGGAATATGTAAGAATTTCAAGCTTTCAAGAAGACAAATTCATATTAGATGAATACTTTCCTGGCCGGGAAATAACAAAACTGGAAGATTACCGTATCTTGAAGGATTTGATGTCCCGGTATATTATTCAGAGGTTCCTGCCCCCGGCTACTCAGGATAAAAACGAGATTATCGATAGTTTAGTCAAACTTCAAGGATATTATCTTAAAGAGACTAAAGATTCTTTAAGATT
>CAZBZJ010000256.1:0-1959 GCA_964496355.1 uncultured Planctomycetia bacterium
ACAGGAAGCAGACACTAAACTGGATAAGTTTGGATAAGTTCTGTGGAACGGTTTACCTTATACGATATCTTCTATTTCTTTACCTTTTTCTTGCAGGAATTTCTTTATATTTTGATACGTAATAGTGCCTACAAGATAGTTCTGGTTTCCTGTTATTGCAACTACGTCCATATTCCATTTCTTCATCAATTGGAGGGCTTTTGAGGCTTTATCATCTGTATGAAGACTGATGACTTTTCGGTTCATGATTTTTGCTACCGGGCTCTCTGAGCTTATAAACTCATCGGATTTAATATTATCCAGTATATTCTGTGTAATTATACCTACAAGCATATCCAGTTTTACTATTGGCAGGGCCCTTAAACCATTTTTTTCCATTATTTGTCTGGTCTCTCCAATAGGTACAGTTGTTTCTGTCTTTATCGGATGTCCGGTCATTAATTGGTGAACCGAAATACTGTCTAAGATGTGGCGTAAAGAATAAGAGGATATAAATTTATTTACTAAAAAGACAATCCCGATAAATATTACTATCCCAATTAGAACCGGTAAACCATACTTAAAAATGGACCATAATTCTCCGGATTTTACTTCGTGCGGATTAAAAGGGTTATACGACTTATGTGACCAGTCGATTTTGGCTAATTTAAGTAACTCTAGGTATATTACGCTGTATATAGAGACCATAATTGTTATATTCAATGTAATATTTATAGCATGCAGTCTATATCTTTATATACCATTTATGCTATAGTTTGTCTATTAAAACTTATCTGTCCAGACAGAGTGAATTATTATTCGCAAATTAGCTAATGCGGCAAAACAAGCCGGACTTAAAATGTCGCATTAGCCTTGATGCTAAGCGAATAATTCTTGACACTATGTCTTGACACTATGTTGTGATAGTTATTATTGTTAGTTTATTAGATTTATGCTATATTAATTTAATATCAAGGAGGTGTTCTATGGTCTGGATAATTCTGGTTGGTTTAATCGTATTTTTGGCTTTATCAGTGATTATTCCCTATAATAAATTAGTCCGGTTAAAGAACCGGGTACAGAACGCCTGGGCACAGATTGATGTACAGCTTAAACGCCGGCACGATTTAATCCCCAATCTAGTAGAAGTCGCTAAAGGATATATGGCTCATGAACGCGAAACCCTGGAAAATGTAATAAAAGCAAGAAATATTGCAGCTGGAGCTAAGGATGTCAAAGCTAAGAAAGATGCCGAAAACTTCCTTACCAGCACATTACGTTCTTTATTTGCGGTTGTAGAAAATTACCCTAATCTTAAAGCAGACAGCCAGATGCAGTCTTTACATGAGGAGTTGACTAATACCGAAAATCGTATAGCTTTTGCCCGCCAGTATTACAACGATGAAGTTATGAGGTTAAATACAACCGAAGAGGTTTTTCCTACCAATATCATAGCCGGCGCCTTTAATTTCGAGAAAGCCGAACTTTTCGAATTAGAAGACATAGAACAGAAGCAGGCTCCAAAAGTAGAATTTTAATATAATGCCTTTTTCCTTTGTAGATATTGAGGCGAAAAAGACAAAGAAGATAATTCTTCTTTTCATCTTTTTAGTGTCTTTTTATTTTGTCAGTGCCTGGATTATTGCTGTTGCCGTAAAGATATTATTCTTCGCAGCTTCTTTGGCAAATGATAACAAGCCTCTTGTCTATCTTTCGTCTAAAGCCTTAGGTTTTATCTTTATTTTTGCCGTTATTATAGGCGTTTCGCACTGGTCATTTTCGGTTTCGGATATGAACCAGAAGATATTAAAGACATTACGAGCCCATCCTCCCGATAAAGACGATAATTATCACAAACAGTTAATTAATATTATCGAGGAGATAAAGATAGCTTCCGGAAACCATGACTTAGAATGTGTAGTTTTACCTTTATTTGCTATGAACGCTTTTTCTATCAGCGATTTACGAAACCGGTCGGTG
>CAZBZJ010000257.1:0-1944 GCA_964496355.1 uncultured Planctomycetia bacterium
ATACATATTGTGATTAATATATACAGAATAAAATATTTATACATAATTTTAAAACCGCAATAATATAATATCAGCCAGATTGTTTAAATGCCAGCATTAATATTTTTTGTACCAACTCTCGATACGGCAATGCGCCCTTATCGGCAGATTGGCACAGTTCATCGTCTTTATCCAGCGAGGGGTTTGCATTGGCTTCTAAGATATATATCCGGTTCTGCCCGGTTACTCTAATATCAAACCTGCCGTACCCCCGCATACCTAAAACTCTATAAGCTCTTTTACATACGTCGGAGATCTTCTCAAATACGCCATTTGGCAATCTTGAAGCAAATACATTTTTTATGCCCCAGCGTTTTCTATATTCATAATCCCATTTTGCTCTGTATGTCGCTATCCTTGGCTCATCTTCGGGAAACTGCCCGAACTTCATCTCTCTTAAAGGGAAAACCGCCAATCGTTTATTCCCTAAAAGGCTGACATAAAATTCCCGGCCGTTAATATATTCTTCGGCAATTGCGTCGGTTTTTAAACTCTGGTGTATAAACCTAACACGGTCAACCAATGATTCCTCATTATCGACTACCGAAGCCTGGGATATACCCCGGGAGGCCTGTTCGGTCAAGGGTTTGACTATCAACGGCACACGCAGTCGTTTTGGCAGCCATATACGATGATTCCGGTAAAAAGTATAGAACCGGGGGACTTTTATTTTATGGTAGGTTAATATCTTTTTGGTTAAAGCTTTATTCCCGCATATAAAAAGGCTGGCAGGAGTTGCACCGGTATAAGGGATACCGTTCATTTCCAGGACTGCGGCTACATTCTTATCTAAATGGGATTTTTGATTAAAGACTTCGGCGAGATTGAATATAACGTCTGGCCTATTCTCTTTTATTTCATCGAAAAGGATACTTATATCGTTATATAAACCTAAAAGCCTGACCTTATGGCCGTTATCGAGTAAAGCTTTATAAGCATAGTGTTCTGTATCCCAATCAAAATCCGCAAATTCGTCTTTGAAATCATATCCCCTCTCAGTAAAATAAGGGCTATCAAATATTAACAATACGTTAAGTTTCTTTTTCATGAAGATCTCCGGAACCTGCCTGTATAAACATAATTCATTATCAACGCCGTAACATATACAGATATTTTAAGGACTACTGCCTGTTTTCCGGCCACGCCTAACTCAAGGCTCCTGCAACGTTTAATAAGTGTATTTAACAAGTCGTTGATTATATATTTCTTTTCTCCCGTCCAGAAAGAAACACTGTTCAAAATATCCTTGCGGTATTCTTTAATCACTTCTGCGGCTTTCATCTGGCCGGTTGCGGCAGGCGCGAAAATTTTCTTTAAATTAGTATCGTGAAAATCCGGGAAAAACTCCGCCCATACCTGCTTTTTTTTCTTATACAAATTCTTTAATTTTATGCGCAACTTTGAAGCCTGCCAGCATTTTTCGCCCTTACTTTTCAAAGGCGGCCTATCCTTTATTTCCGAGAAAAGCCTGTCGACATATATAAGTTTATCCAGCGCTTTCCAGCCGGAATACTGTTTTTTCCAATCGATATTCGGATTTAACCAGACAGCAAACGTCTCGGCAAAATCTTCATCGGGATGATACTGAGCGTAATAATCTTCAAGGTGCTTCACAAAACTTTTGCTATAAGGACGAAACCTGTAAGTATCCTTGTATTCCTGTGTAAACTTTCCGAATATATTCTGCCATTGTTTACGCCGGTATAATTTATAGGCATAATTAAAAGCGTGCCCGGCTTCATGCCGCAACAACTTCATACACCATTGTTTGTTGCCGCCTTCAGCCTCAAGCATCATTTTTTTTTCAAGCCTTATCAACGCCGGATGAGCCAGAAAAAAAGGTATGCCTATAACAGGTTCTCCGTCAGGACATAACCACTCATCGGCTAAGTAGCAAACAGGTTT
>CAZBZJ010000258.1:0-1942 GCA_964496355.1 uncultured Planctomycetia bacterium
AATCACAGCTTTAACAACTTCTCCTGCTTTTATACCCGAAGCTCCCTCTGATACTTTAACACTTCCGGTAATGACATCGCCTACCGAAGCATACTGCTTATTTTTTTTAGCCCTGACGCCTATACAGGATACTACTTTAGCTCCCGTATTGTCTGCAACTTTTAATCGGGTACGTAAATAAATCATAACGGTTTAGCTTCCTGCTTTCCGGACAACTTCCAATAATTTAAACTTTTTTTGTTTAGAAAACGGCCGGGATTCTATAATCCTTACGATATCTCCCGGCGCTGCGGCTTGTTTAGAATCATGCGCCTTATATTTTGTGTGGACACGGAAATTCTTCTTATATAAAGGGTGCCCCCTGAAACGCCCGACGCTTACCACTATAGTCTTATCCATCTTGGTACTGACAACCCGGCCTTCCAATGTTCTTTTTTTTATAGTATCCATTATCTACCTCGTTAGAATCTAAACTACCCTATCTTTCAGGTTCATTTAAAATAGTTAATACCCTTGCTCTTTCTTTCTTTATCCGGCTGAATAAATGCGGTTTATCTACTTTGCCGTATTTGCGTTTCGAATTAAGCCCGTACAATTCTTTATTTAAAGAATCCAATTTTTCGTTAAGCTCTTCTTTAGTCAGGCTTCTTAACTCTTTAGCATCCATATCTTTATTACCTTAAGGTAAACCTCGTCTTAAAGGGAAGTTTATAAGCGATATTACGGAAAACGCTCTGGGCATATTGTTTAGGTACGCCACCTATTTCAAAAAGCACCTTCCCGCGCCTTATGCTTACAGACCAATGGTCAACATCGCCTTTGCCTTTACCCATTCTGGTTTCAGCGGGTTTCTTGGTCACCGGCCTATCACTGAATACCCGTATCCAGAATTTGCCTCCTTTACGTAAAGCCCTGGCCATAATAATTCTGATCATTTCCAGCTGATTATGGGTTAACTCTCCGCATTCTAAGGCTTTCAACCCATACTCGCCAAAATTAACTCCGGCCCCTGCAACCGAAAGCCCTTTCCTGTTTCCAGAATGCGATTTCCTATGTTTTACTTTGCTGGGAATAAAAGCCATAATTCTTACTAGTCCTCTTTCTCTTTTGCCTCTTTATTCAGATAACTGCCTGTTAAAGCTTCCCCGTTATAAACCCAGACTTTAACTCCGATACTTCCGTAAGTAGTCTTCGCTATGGTATACGAATAATCAACGTCGGACCTGAAGGTTTGAAGAGGGATCTTGCCCTGTTTATAAACTTCAGAACGCGCGATTTCACCGCCGCCTAACCGGCCGGAACACCTGACTTTTATGCCTTGACAACCCGAACCAATTGCCTGGCTGATCGCCCGCTTCATAGCCCTGCGAAAATGCACCCTTCTTTCTATCTGAAACGCGACTAGTTCTGCTATTAACTCCCCCTCTACTTCCGGCGTCAAGACTTCCTGGACATCGATAAGGACTTCTTTCTTGGTTAATTCCCCTATTTGCGATTTTACCCTTTCTATATCCTGGCCTCTACGCCCGATAATTACGCCGGGCCGGGAAGTCTTTACCTTTATGCGCATTGCATCCATCGAAACTCTTTCGATTACTATAGTAGTTATAGAACCTTTAGGATAAGATTTCTTTATAAGTTTTCTTATCTTGATATCCTCTTCTAAACAAGCCGCAAAATCTTTTTTACGTTCGGAAAACCATAACGACTGCCATGTCTTTCCAAACCCGATTCTTAATACATAGGGATGTACTTTTTGTCCCATATCCTACCTTTCCTGTTTATAGTCTAATTCTATTTCAATATGAGCTGTACGTTTACGTATCATAGCCGCCATGCCGAATGGAGCTGCCCGGTAACGTTTCAAAACCGGGCCCTGATTAACCTTTAATCTTGATATATATATATTATTCAATTGGCCGGTATCAACACCCTTATTACC
>CAZBZJ010000259.1:0-1932 GCA_964496355.1 uncultured Planctomycetia bacterium
GGCGGATGCACCAGAGGCCGTCTGCCTGTAAAGCTAGTCCATAAAGAACCCTTCCCAAATAGATCAGAAGCCCAGAAACGTGAGGTCCAGATCAAAGGTTGGTCCCGCCAAAAGAAACTGAGCCTTATCAATAACGATTAGCGAAACTCTAAATAAATCTATCTCTTTATCTCTATGTGCGCCTTATTTAATCGGAACCACTTTATCGATGATTTGGGTAAATTATGAGGATTTTCCGATGATATTATTTGCGGGGTAATAGCGATAAAGTAGAATTTTATCTCTGGGTTATCTCTCTTTATCTCTGGTATTTAGGCAGATCTTTTTCTACCTATCCCACAAAACTTCCCGTGACATTTTCTGGGTGTCGGTTATGGTGAGCCGGTGAATGTAGGGCTTGCTGGAAAGCAGTATTTCTTCCTGGATAAAAGGTGATAAAAAAAGCAGACTCATGATTTGTGTTATTCTGGCGGGAGTATAGCCTAACCATCTGGCTATTTCTTTTAAGCTTCTGTATTGTTGAGACTCGAGTACGTTTCTAGCTTGATAAGCCAAAACAAGATGTTGCCTTAAGATTGGTTCTTTAACAATTTTATTTCTATCTCTTTTCCTATAGGGAGCTCTGGATTGTTTTATTTCGACTTTAAATTCTGTCCGCATTGGTTTTTGTCCTTGTGAATTTCTGAATATAATTTATATACTCCTTTTTCGTTTAGATTGAACCCCAGAGATTTAGTTTTTGCGTTATAATCAATTGATTCGAATAAATATATCATTATCCGGTGCTTTTCGTCAGGTACTAATGTTTTCCAGATTGGAAGTATTTTAGAGACAACTTCTTTATATTTTTCAAACAATAAAGGATTATTATTAATTTCTATCCTTGGCAGGTGAGCCATTACAGTATCTTCAATATCTTTTGCGTTTAAAGAGCGGGTAGGGCAAGTTGCATAGCCAAGTTTTTGCGCTTTCAGGCAAACGTAATATCTATATTTTTTAACTTTATTTTTAACAGAATAGGTATGAATCATAACACAATCACAGGCGCTGCATCGCAGAACATGAGTTAATAAACCAAAGCACCTGGAGTTCTTGCGGACTTTTCGGTTAACCCGGTTATATTCTATCTGTTCCTGGACTTTTTCAAAAAGCTCTGGCCCTACAGTCACTTCGTGTTCGCCGTTATAAAGTGCGCCTTGGTATTTTATTTTTCCTTTATAAATAGGGTTCATAAGCATTCTGTGGACTGTATTGTTAGGGAATTTACCGCCGCCGAATTGCCGGCCGGTTTTTGTAACATATTTTTTACAAGTATAACCTTGTTCGTTAAGAATTACTGCAGTGTTCAATATAGACTTGGTTTCAAGGTATAATTTATATATTTTCCTTACCAATCTTGCTTCTTGTTCATTAACTACTAATTTATGCGTTTTCCGGTCAATATCATAACCAAGGGGTGGCAAGCCGCCTGTCCATTTGCCTTTCTTGCGGGCAGCGCCAATTTTATCCCGGGTCCGTTCTGAAATCATCTCTCTTTCAAACTGAGCAAAGGAAAGAAGAATGTTAAGGGTAAGCCGGCCCATTGAACTGTCGGTATTAAAATGCTGTGTTACCGAAACAAAAGTAACGTTATATTCGTCAAAAAACTCTAAAAGGCGGGTAAAATCAAGAAGCGATCGGGAAAGCCTATCTACTTTATAAACAACTACACAATCAATTTTGCCTATCCTAACGTCTTCGATGAGTTTCTGGAGGGCTGGCCGGTTAGTATCGGCTCCGGTATATCCACCGTCATTATACTTATCTTTTAAAGCAATCCATCCTTGAGCTTTTTGGCTCTTGATATAGTTTTCAGCAGCTTCTCGTTGGGCATCTAATGTTGTAAATTCCTGGTCAAGCCCTTCAGAAGTGGACTTTCGCGTATAAATAGCG
>CAZBZJ010000260.1:0-1911 GCA_964496355.1 uncultured Planctomycetia bacterium
AGAAGGAAACTCAGCCGGTATTCATAATAAGCTGTTAGTATACAGGAACAGAGGCCACCATAAGTTCAGTGACGGCTGGGATGCAAAGGATAGTTCTACAGGTGTTGTTGCCCATTCGCAATTTTCGCCTTTTGCCGGTAATAGCCTGCTTGTAGGTGCTGAATTCAGAGAACAAGCCGGCAAGATTTACAGCGACGCTTTTATATATGATCCGGGTGAGTTTGATAAGAACGAGTTTGCTTTCTTTTTCAGAGACGAGCAGGTATTGTTTGACGATAGATTGATTTTAGATGCCGGGGTAAGGTATAACGAAGACAGTTATTCTGGAGGAGCAGTTATTCCTTCGTGGGGAGCTGTTTGGCATATTTTAGAAAATACAAGTTTAAGAGCTTCGGTGAGCAGGGGTTTCAGAGCTCCCCAGCTTAACGAGTTGAGGTTCTATTCTTTTGCTAATCCCGACCTTAAGCCTGAAAAAAGCTGGAATTATGAAGGCGGAATTTCACACCAGTTTACGGAGAATTTAAAAGCGGATTTTGTCTATTTTCTTATTGATGCGGAAAATTTTATCAGAAATACCGGCGGAAAATTTCAAAATGTCCGTTCTTTAGACTTGCGGGGATTTGAAACCGGTTTAAAATACAGGATAAGCCAGAGTCTGTCAGCAGGTGCATCTTTCAGTAAATTGGATCCGGGTGTTTATACAACCGGCAGGCCTGAGAATAAGTTTAATATGTCTGTGCAGTATAAAAAAGATAAGCTGGGTGTTTTTGCTAACCTTGAGTATGTAGACAACTATTTTGCCGCAGACAACAAGAAAGAGGCTATACCGAATTATTGCCTGGTTGATGTTAAGTTAACCTATGATATTAATAATAATCTTGCATTTTCTTTTGGTATTGATAATTTGTTTAATTCTGAACATAAGATATATGCTGATTTACCCGGTACGAGTGCCGGGGTTTATACTCAGCCGGGAAGATGGTATTCAGTAGGAGTAGATATTAAATGGTAAGAAGATTTATTATATTTATCTTTTTTGTCTCTTTAATATCTTCTGTATTTGCCGGTTTAGCTGGAGCAGACTCAGGAGATAAACCGGTAGTTGTAGCGACAACTTGTCTTATAGGCAGTATAGTCGGCCAGATAGCAGCAGAAGAAGTGGAACTTATAACTATTATTCCGGCAGGCGTATGCCCGGGACATTTTGACCTTAAGCCTTCTGATGCTAAGGGGATAGAAGATGCCGGATTAATACTTATGCACGGGTTTGAAGGCGAGCGGTTAATAGATAGTATTGTCCAGGCAGTTAACAGTAAAGATTTACAGAAGAGGGTTGTAGACGTGGAAGGTAACTGGATGGTTCCGGATAATTATATTAAAGCGATAGATGCCATATCCTTAATCTTATCCGGGTATATTCAGGATAGAGAGAAGGTAATCTTAGAGAGGGCAGGCGCATATACTGACAAGGTAGCTGTGTTTAAAGGAGAGATTTTAGCCAGACTTAGCGCTTTTAATCCTTCGCGGATTAATGTAGTCTGCTCAGATATGCAGAGGCCGTTTGTTGAATGGGCCGGATTCAATATAATCAGTACATACCCCCGGGCCGAGGATACGACTATTCGCGAATTAGAGGGTATAATAGATAAAGCTGTAAGGTATAATGTTAGCCTGGTCATTGATAATCTGCAGAGCGGCCAGGATACGGGAGTTATGATTGCCCGTCAGATAGGAGCAGAGTATGTGGTGCTTACTAATTTTCCCCAGGAATTTGACGGCAGGTTATCCTATATAAAGTCTTTAACTCAGAATCTGGATAGATTAGTTGGAGCCGCTAAAAATTTAGGTATCCATGAATAAAGTTATTATTGAGATAGACAGAGTTACTGTATCGTATCGCGAGAGTTTGGC
>CAZBZJ010000261.1:0-1906 GCA_964496355.1 uncultured Planctomycetia bacterium
ATAATAATAGCTGTATCCAGATTTCCGGAAAAGGATACATATCCTAAACATCCGGCATATATACCGCGTTCGGATTTCTCTAAATCGTCGATTATCTGCATAGCGCGAATTTTTGGTGCACCGGTTACTGTACCTGCGGGGAAACAGGCCTGCAGGGCTGATAAATTATCGTTTTTTTTATCTAACAACCCTCTTACTTCACTAACGATATGCATAACATGAGAAAATTTCTCTACTTGCATATATATGGGCACTTCAACTTTACCCTGTTTACAAACCCGGCCTAAATCATTCCGCCCTAAGTCTACAAGCATAATATGCTCGGACTTCTCTTTAGGGTCATTCATTAAATCCGTTTCAAGTTTTAAGTCCTCTTCATAACTTGTCCCGCGTTTACGGGTTCCGGCAATCGGCCGCGTATATAAAGTGCGGTCTTCGCAACGCAACAACATTTCCGGAGAAGACCCGACAATCTTCACATCATCAAAATTGAGGTAATACATATATGGCGACGGATTGAGGATACGTAAGAACCGGTATATATTATACGGGTCTTTTCTAAACTGCACCGTAAGCCTTTGCGAAAGCACCGCTTGTATAATGTCTCCTCTTTTAATATGCCCCTTTATACGGCGCACGGCATTGCAAAAGCCTTTTTTCGTAAAATTGGATTTATAATAAAGTTTTTTACGATTAAATACCAGTGGAGGCATGTTTTTTATCTTTGCTGCGGATTCGACTACGCGGATGAGAGACCCCGCTTCTTTCCGGTATAAGAGTTTCAGCTTGTTAGCTGTTTTTTTTATAGGCAGTTCAACAAAGTTTAATATCCTGACGGCCTTTTCTTTATGATCGAAAATAAATAAAAACTTACAGAAAGTAAATATCCCTTCGGCAGATTCTATCCGGTTGCCGGTATTTAAAACCGGTTCGAAAAACCTGACATTATCATATCCCAGAAATCCCACGAATCCTCCGGCAAAACGCAGGCCCGCCGGCGTATATACGTCGTAGCGGTTTATTACTTTTTTTAGCTCCTCCAGCGGAGAAGATTTAGTTCGGAATACTTCAGGGTTATGCCGCTTTTTTTTATAGATTGTGATTTTATTGTTTTGATTCTTGAATACGCAAAGAGGGTCGAATCCCACAAAAGAGAAACGCGAAACTTTTTCTTCGCCTTCGACCGATTCTAATAAATAACTGTACTTATCGGATTTCACCTTATAATATAGCTGTATCGGAGTAACGAAATCTTCGCCTATCTCAACGCTTATCGGAACAACATTATGCGTTTTTGCTGCTTTTAAAAATTTCTTTATGTCCGGTTTAATTTTAAAGTCAGGCATAATTTAAAAAGCCGTTAAACGATACGGCGGTAGAAACAGCTTTGGTTGCCGGTATGGCAAGCCGGCCCTGTTTGATAAACTTCGATTAATAAAGTATCTTTATCACAATCATAAGATACCGTCTTAACTTTCTGGATATTACCGGAAGTTTCACCTTTACGCCAGAGAGACTGGCGGGACCGCGAAAAGAAACAAGTCCTCATTTCTTTTAATGTAATCGATAAGGATTCTTTATTCATATATGCCAGCATAAGCACTTGCTTAGTTGTATTATCCTGTATGATTGCCGGGATAAGGCCCTTTTCATTATACTTTAAATCATCGATATTCACATCATTCATTTCCACCCGCCGGTTTTAAATATTGATTAATCTGGTTTATTTTAATTGTACCTTCGTACAGAGCTTTACCTATTATACATCCCCAGACGTTCAGATTTTCAATCTTTAATATATCGTTTAAATTGCTTATACCCCCGGATATTATAAGGTTCATTCTGCATAAATCTACGATTTTCTCAATTAACTCAAGATTTATGCCTTCCAGGGTCCCGTCCCTGC
>CAZBZJ010000262.1:0-1892 GCA_964496355.1 uncultured Planctomycetia bacterium
GTTCAAAGAATGCATCCCGCCTGTAGGCAGTAAGCCGGTTACCGAAGCCGCATACAGGAGTAATAAAGCAAAAAAGAAATTCGGTATAGACAAACCTGCAAAAGATAGGGTTGAAAATAACTTATCTACAAACTTATATTGTCTAACCGCGCACCAGATTCCCAAAGGAACAGCAATTAACCAACTAAAAAGCATCGCTGCCAACGAGAGTATAAAAGTATTGAATAACCTTGACTTTAAAACTTCAAACACCGGCGCATCGTAGGTGAATGAATGGCCAAAATCCAATCTTACCACATTTAAAAACCAATAGTAGTATTGTATGAATACATTCTTATCTAAATGATATCTTTGTTCATAATCTCTTATTGTATCTTCGGAAACCTGGGGATTCTGGCTTAACCTGTCGAAATAATTTCCAGGCGCCAGATTAACGGCTAAGAATCCAATAAAGCTCATTATAATGAGGAGGGGTATTAAGAACAATATGCGGCGTACTATATAGCTTATCATATTCTAACTTTTAACTTCGGCCTCTAACCTCTACACAGAACCAGAACAAATTTCGGTTCTGTGTAGCCCAGAACTGAATTTATTCTAGTTCCGGGCTACCTTCTAACTTCTTCTCTGATATATATCTCTTCAATATTATGAAAGGCACCACCGGCTGCTGTAGGCTGTAAGTTCCCGAACCTTTCACGTATTGCAAATATATTAGCCGGTAAAACAGTATAGATAAAGGGTAATTTTTCGGCTACAATTACCTGCCATTCGTCATAAAGGACTTTACGTTTTTCTCTATCAAGAATTTGAACGGCTTCGTTAAATATCGTATCGATCCGGGCTTCCCATTCGGTGGCAGGTTTTTTTTGTTTTGGATACCACATATGTAAATGGCCGTTAGACTGCCAGACATTGTTACCGAAATGAGGTTCGATGCCTCCGGTGAGCCCGATAATAATAGCATCCCAATCATAAGTCGAATCTAGTTTTGAAACTATCTGATTAAACTCCAAAAAGACTAAATTGACCTTAAAACCTAACCTCTCCAGATCTTTTCTTATAATATTCGCAATCCGGCTCCGCACTTTATTATCAGCGTTGGTGAACAAGTTAAATTTTATGGGATTACCCTTATTATCTTCTGCTATACCGTCATTATTACGATCATAAATACCAATTCCTCTAAGTATATCTTTTGCTCTTTGTATATTATAGCCGTATTTTGGAACATCGGGATTATAAAAAAAACCTGCAGAAGGGCTCATAGAAGAATACTGCGGAAATCCTAACCCATTCATTACAATATCGATAATCGCATCTTTATCTATAACATGAGCTACAGCTCTACGAAAATCTTCCTGGATAAACCAGCTTAATTTATTTCTAGCCATATAAGGATTACCGGTTTGGGGATTGATATCACGGTTCTGGTTAAATACTAAAAAATTAGTACCAAAAGCAGGGCCGGCATTATAAACAGTAAAATCACCGACAGCTTCTAGCGGCTTTAAGATAGGAAAATCTGCTCCTTGTAAACTATAATAATCCAGCTCGCCTTCCTGAAACTTTAATAACGCCGCATCGCTATTCTGCACAATCAGGTAAATAACCTTATCAAGGTACGGCAACTTATTGCCTTCAATATCTTCTTTCCAATAATCAGGGTTCCTCTCTAAGACAATCCGTTCGGCAGGCAAATATTCTTTCAGCCTGAAAGGGCCGGTACCTATTATCTCGTCAGGCTCAGCGCCGATGCTCCAATGAGAATTAAAATCGCCTCTCCTGACTACATCTTTCAAAATATGCCGAGGCAGGATTTCCTGAGACATACTTCTTAAAAAAGGAGCAAAGATTAACGGCAGGGTAAACCGGACTACAAACCTATCTAT
>CAZBZJ010000263.1:0-1881 GCA_964496355.1 uncultured Planctomycetia bacterium
TTAGTTGACGCGGTGTCAGTGGGCGCTGTTAGTACTTATACTTTCAGCAATGTTATCGGTAACTACACTATCACTGCAAGCTTTGAAGAGGAATCCACACCTGAACCTCAAGATTGGACACCGCCTATAGGTATACCAGAGCCTGAGTTTGGAATAGAAGAGAAAGTCTTTTCTCGGCCAGAGTCTTGGGATAAGGAGATAAAAGGGTATTATTATATTGACCAGTATAGTTCTAATGCCACTGATTCAGGGAATATCTATGGGTATCCTGATAGGCCTAGGCAGACTATTCCCAACGGGCAGATCCCCGCCGGTTCTTATATGGAGATCCATGGGGATTATGATTTCGCTCCTGTAGGTTATGATTTGATCGAAGCGGCTGGCACTGCAAATGATCCTGTTTTTGTTAAAGGCGTGGATGCAGTTATCAAGGCCAATCTTTATCTCAAAAACAGTAGCTATCTTATTGTAGACAATATTGAAACAGCTGATAAAGACAGTAACCTAAGCGGAGGTACTGTAGGTAAAGTTTATATTCTGGCTCCCGGTAACCATATAGCTTTACGGAATAGTAATATTCATGGAAATTTATCTGGCGGCGGAGTCGGGGTTGTGAGTTGGAGTGAAGATACGGTTTCGGATGTAGTTATTTACAACAACTATATTCATCATAACGGTGATGTCAATGCTGATTACGACCAGGATGTCCACGGTATTGCAGTAGGGACAAATACATATAATGTATGGGTTGTAGATAATGAGATGTCCTATAACAGCGGAAACGGCATACAGATAAATACAGGCGGCGGCTGGGATTCAGGTTTAGGCACCGGTCATCATTTTTATGTCGGCCGGAACATAGCCCATCATAATAAACAGGCCGGATTCGCGTCAAAACAGGCAGAGCATGTAATATTCTCTCAGAATACAGCTTATAACCATGTGCCTTCCGATTCTTCGACGGGTGCAGGAATGGCTTTTCAGTATGGGCCGGGCAATATCTGGTTTTTATACAACCATATTTATGATTGTGAAGAAGGAATAGGTGTTGGTAGTAATAGTGTGGCAGTACCTGGGCAGAACAGTTATTTTATCGGTAACCTCATCCATGATATACACCATACTGGCAGTTATAATCCGGCAACTTCCTGGGCTTCTGCAGGAATGAGGATTGCCGGAGGAGTTAACCGTTATATAATCGGAAACACTATATATGATGTGGATGCTGGGATAAACGGCGCTGGCGGCGGGATGTATTATATCGCTAATAATATCATCAGTAATGTTGTTGAGCCGGAGGCAGAACATATCTATTTAGAGTATGCGACAGGCCGTGCTTCGTCTTCTAAGGTAGAAAATAATTTGTTTTATCAAAACGGCGATCCTATCAGAATAAGCTGGGGGTTACGGGTTTATGATTTAGCTTCGTTTCAAAAGCAATTCCCGGATAAAGGGATTAATAACCTTGAAGGTAACCCACGCTTTATCGATGTTGAGAACGGAGATTTTCGCCTTCAGTCAGATTCTCCTGCTATTGATGTAGGGATTGTATCTGAGGTGTATGCCACTTTTGAATCGTTATATGGTTTAGACATAAGAAAAGACTTTGCCGGTAACCCCAGGCTTCAGGGTGCGGGTTATGATATCGGCGCTTATGAATATTCGTCGGGCGTTAACGAAAGTTTTACTATAACCGCTAGTAGTTCCCAAGGCGGAAGTATCAGCCCAGAAGGCGATATTGAAGTCAACCGGGGAGGAAATAGAGCTTTCAATATTACACCTGAGGCAGGTTACCACATAAAAGATGTCTTAGTTGACGGCAGTTCTGTAGGTGCTGTGCCGGAATATACTTTTAGTAAGGTGGCTTCTAACCATACAATA
>CAZBZJ010000264.1:0-1880 GCA_964496355.1 uncultured Planctomycetia bacterium
ATAACGGTTATTATATTTAAATACGCAGATAGCGTGCCGATAATCTGAATTGATAAGAGCTATGACATTGGCTTTATATCCTAAGATTTGGAGAACCGCCTGATTTAAAAAAGCCAAGTCTTCACAATCACCAGATCTTCTATCCAGGGTATCTTCGGCAAGGCTCCAGTTATCCTCTTTTCCATCGCTCTTATACTGGATATTTTTATGCAGCCACTTTACATAATCCCGGACAGTCCTGAGCCCATTCGTCGTTACAATAGACGCTATCTTTTCATCAAAAGACGACGGTGTGCACACCCAGACACCGTTCGTCTCATAGGAAGTCTGATTGATATACATACTGCCTATAGGCATCTCTTGCCCTGGCTTAATTGCCCGGGCAGAAGAAGAGATAAAGCAGAAAACGAGAAAAACCAAAATGTTTATTATTTTAAATCTCATCCGGTATCTGTGCAGGCTCAAGTACCATTTTTTCATTTTTTTCTTATTTTTCTCATTACTCTTAAATTATACAATTTTTACCCCCCCCTTTGTCAACCCCTCCTACTATAGGCTTAGAAAACAAAGTATTTAAGGTTGGGGTTTTCGGCTGGTTGGGATTACTAGATAGGCTATTCCTTTATAGACGTTATAGGGCGTACCTTTGTAGGCATCCTATAAAGGTATCACCCTACGGACTCGCAGACTAGGGTGCTTTTTGCCGACTAATGTGCTTTTTGTGTAGAGTATCGAGTAGGAGAAGGCAAAGCCAAGGTACTATAGAGGCTCTTCTGCAACATTTTAGTCCCGGACTTAAAATGTTGCAGAATGGACCAAGGCTAATGCGACATTTTAGGTCCGGCCTGTTTTGTCGCAAATCAGAATTCGGCGGATTTTAGGCGGTTATAGCCCATAAGACAAGATAAAAGAATGAGGAAAATATCTGCACTTACCCACGCTAAAAAATATACTAAAACAGCCTCGTTTAAACTTATTCCTAAATTCGAACCGTTAAGATAAAAATACCGCAGGCCAAATAACCCGAATACACTTAATATCACATATCCTAAATTCACTACTAAAGTAATAAACCCGCCCACGGTTTCAACAGATTTCACATAACCTCTTTCACCCGCCACAAAAAAATAAGCCCCTAAACCCAAACTTACACAAATTAGAGTTAAACTGCCGCCTAAGACTAATACTGTACTCTGTAAATATAAAAGCGCAGCCGTCTGCAACATAAAGTTAGATATCATCACTAATAATACCGATACCGGAATAAAAAATAGTATTGCTAACCAGATCTTAGCTGCGAAAATATCCCTCAAAGATACAGCACCCAACTTTAAAATCCAGAAATTCTGCGCTTCTATACTCCATTGCGGAAATAAAAACCGCACTCCTAAAGAAGATATAATACAGAGAATACCGAATGTATTGAGAAAAGTTATAAGCTCTTTCCATAAAAGGCCTAAATTCTGATAAGAAAAACCCCGTAAGTTTACAAAATAAAAAAACAAGATACCAAAGAATACAAAAAACTGTATCTTCCAGGCAGGTTCACGTATTAATATTTTTATATCTTTGACTAAGAGTCTATTTATCTGTAAAGGCAATCGAAATTTCTCAAATATTAAACCTAATTTATCTTTTTTATACTCTTTCTTGCTGCCGGATACTGAATACCGGTAAAAAGAAGTTAAGAATGCCTTCTTTACTAAATAAGGAAAGGAATATAGGCATACCGCACTTAAACTGGCCAAATTAGTTAAATATAAAATTGCTTCCTTGAATCTGGCCTCTTCTAAAGAAATAAAACCCTCACTTACCCAATAAAAAGGCAAAAACCAGGTTTTTGAGAACTTTAAAAACCAAAAATCATCAAACAGAATAGT
>CAZBZJ010000265.1:0-1841 GCA_964496355.1 uncultured Planctomycetia bacterium
GCTTAAGAGTGATAAGAATATTACTTTGTCGCTTAAAGACGGTGAAGGCCGTTTGCAGATTCTGCTGAGTGGATATACCGGTACTAATAGGCAGTTAAAGGAAGATATCCAGAGGGTTAAATCCAGCCGGGATATCAGCTGGCTTTTAGACAAATTTACCTATGTTACCTTTAATCATCATTCCTTTGATATATCTAGAGCTTATGATGCCGGTGCATTACATCTGGGCTTAGGTGATTACGGTACAAAGTATTTTTATAAAGGCAGCTTAGATGAGAGTGATTACCAGGGCGAACAGGTTCAGGGTAAGAATTCAAACCGTAGGTTTATACTTGATGAGAAAAGAGGTGTATTGCTGGGGTATGATGTTTTTGACAGGTCTGAACAGGCTCTTAAAGAGATCTGGATGACTATAGACGGGCGTACTTACAAGAATGTTTGTTCTGGTGTTGAGTTCGGGCCGAAAAAAATATACATTTATTTTGATCAGGCAACCCTTATGCCCTGGTATGCGACTGTGGTGGTTGATGAATTGGGTACGGTGTTGCCTTATGAGATGCCATATAAGGTCTTAGTAGTCGACTATGATGAGTGTACACCGGGATGGTTATGGGTATATGGATTCGATGCCAATACTGATGGTATAACCGGAATCTATACACATTGGGCAGAACGTAATCAGGAAGATATCCTGGCAACAAGTGTAGCTTACAAAGCCTATTATCACGGTATTCTTGTCTACAAACAGGATAATAAATACCGCCGGGAAACTAAGAGCAATTTATTTACCCCTTCCTGGATAAGTAAACAGGCAGCAGACCGGCTGCATAACAATATTATCTTTCAGACTATCAACAAGATCAAAGGAGAAGGAATACGTACTTTAAACTGGGAAAGATATGCTGATTTTGCAATGACCCGGCAGTACCTCAGAGACAATTACGGCGCAGCCTACAAGTATAAACAGAAAAAAGATAATACAGCTTTAAAGATATTAGCAGGTGTTTTAATAGCCGGTGCTTTCTTTATCCTTTACCGTATACTAAAAAAGATAATACCTACAAACAGAATCAGGTTGGAAAGAGAGATTGCCGATGAATCTCGAGATATTCCGGCCCAAGAAGGATTGGAATATCTTAAAAGTGTTGCTCAGGATATAAATACGGATACAGATAAGATTAAAGACCATATTAATAGTATTATGTCTGGAACAGTAGCTAATCTGGCTGAGGCTTTAGGAGAAGTTTTTGATACAGCAGTTGCAATTTACGGCGAAGAAGAAGCCAGACAGATTTTATCCAACACTATAGATGAAGTATATGGCTGGCTGATAGAGCACAGCCCAAGATCGATTAAAATGGATGCGGTTGTCCATGAGTTTTTCCGGCGGATGGTTGATACAGTGTACAGGCCTAAACTCAGAGAATATGCTAAAAAGAGAGGGTTTGATCCGGATAAAGAAAGAGTCGAGGTCGGCGTCAGGGGAGCTAAGTATGCCTGGCAGTTACCGGATGGCACTACTGTAACTGTTAATGACCCTGACCATAAGATGCGCCGGGGAGAAGCGAACCCTGAATTTCTCGAATATATATTTGATAAGATGATAGATAAATTAACTAGCCGGATAGCAGACCGTACAGAAGCTGTTGACAGCATCTGGGGATATCACGATAACAGAGATTTGGAAGGTTGCCCGTGGAACGACGGCCTCTGGATGAAAGTAGAACGTGCCCGGATAGATTCTACGGTGGAAGAATCGGTATATGGCAACCTGTTACAACGCCAAAAAGAGCTAGAGTATCAATTAAGATGTACTTTACTAGACAGTAGAGAAAGGGATG
>CAZBZJ010000266.1:0-1818 GCA_964496355.1 uncultured Planctomycetia bacterium
CTTGTTCCGATTAAACTGGATAATTGTGAATCTTCTTTGCTTTTCATTCTCACCTCAGGAACCAGTCCTTTACTTAAATACTTAGCTATAATCTCGGCGTCTTTTTCATCTGTCTTTTTTACCGAGTGAGAGATTATTTTAAACTGTGTCGGATTTACTATCCGAACCGCTTTGACTGAATCCTTAATCTCTCTGACAAAATAACCGGTATTGCCTGTTGACTCAACTGCTAATTCATCGCTTTTACTAAGAGTATCTTTAAAATCTTTTATCCCGCCTCGGCTGACTTTAAAACTTTTTAACTCCTGGCTGTTTTTACTCAAATAGCAGACCATGAAGGTGTTCTTGTGTAAATCTACCCCGATGTACCGCCTCATAACCCTACCCCCTTTTGCTTATTAGTCTTTAAGAGTAGAATTTGAGTCGGTGAACACCATCCTCCTATCCAGGGTCATCTAAGCCCTATGGTGACTATTCGGTTACAGGTTTGATTAATCTCCTTTACGGGGTCAATTAAGCCCCAACAAAAAATTCAACCTATAACCTATCTACTCTGAGACTATCGTTCTATTTTACTGATAATCCAGAGTTTTCACCAACTGTTATTGGACAATTATCGTATCATCTCCTTTGTCTAGAAAAAAATATCGGGTTCTGTATATATACTGCTCAAGGCTAAAATAAATTCAAGTCAGCCTTATGAAACTTAGCCAATATCTTTAATATTCGACACAACAAAATATCATCTACATATATATCCGTATATTTTTTCTTTTTTACTATAACCTTGAATAAAACCCTCAGCCTGAAAAAAAACGGGCTCATTGAAACCCTTTTTATCCTTGCGTGATCGGCTGCACCTAAACAGCCTATATAAGCTTTAAAAAAAACCGTTACCCAATTAAGGTCGTTGGCAAAAGCATAATATTCTTTTTCCAGTTTAGTTAATAGTCTTTTATTGTATTTGGTTATAACATACAAAAATCTTTTAGTCCTGCCCACTTTTTTATAAAAAAGTTCTCTGTTTCTTTTGAATATTTCTTCAAGGTTCTTGTCTTTAAACGAGCCGTGCTCGACATGATAAACATAAGCGCCTTTGGCAACGACTGATTTATAGCCATGCTTATTGGCCCGCCATGAATATTCGGTATCATCAAAGTATCCGGGACTAAAATCTTCATCTAAAAATCCGATTTTATCAATAACTTCTCTTTTAATAACTGTACAGAACCCTACACATGCGCCGACTTCTATCCATTGACCACGGTACTTTACGGATTCTCTGCCACGCTCAGCAACATAATCAAAGATAGAAGATTCTCGGTTTTTTACACGTCGGCTGGATGGGCTTATTATTCCGATATCCTGCACTGAATCGGCAACTGCGATCATTTCCGAAAGCCAACCTTCTGCAACTAAAGTGTCATTATTTAATAAACAGACAAAATCAGAATCTGATGCCTTAAGCCCTTGATTGGCGGCTTTGGTATACCCTAAATTATCTTCATTTCTGATTAATAAAAATTTAAAGCCTGGTTTTTCTTTAAGGCTGAGTAAATATTCCTGTGTAGGTTTATCGCTGGCATTATCTATTGCAATAATCCTGTAAGGATACCTGGTATCCTTTATAATTGAATTTATACAATTAGAAGTTAACTTTTTTTTATTCCAAATAGGAATAATTATATCACAATTCATTATTTACGAATTCTTTAATGCGCCTAATAATTTGGCCTTGTTCGGAGTACTTTAAATCAGGATAAAGAGGCAAAGTGAGAAAGCATTGCCACACTTTATCTGCTACTGGACAATCTGATT
>CAZBZJ010000267.1:0-1791 GCA_964496355.1 uncultured Planctomycetia bacterium
GGTAGAAGAACCCCCAAAAAGAGCTTTGTCTCCTTTGCTTCTAATTCTAGCGAAGCTTTTTTCGTCTTTAATCTTTTGAAAAATAATACCGGATAATTCTTTCTCTGAAAGGGTTAATTTTTTACGCGTTCTTATTCGTTCGGCTTCTGCTATTCTTTTAATAATAATTTCATGCTTTCTCGTTTGAACAGCAAAATATGTTTGCGCAAAAGCAATTTCAACCTTTTTTGAATCCCCATTTTGAGCGATAAGATAGCAGGCATACCGAGTTAAAGCAATATCGTCAATTTTTCTCTTTGTTCCGGAACCTATTTGAACCATTTTCGTGACTTCACGAAAATGGTCTGATATTTCAGAACCTGAATTTTTACAAGCTATAGCGGCCTTTTCAATAACCTTAAAGAAATTCTCCCATCTCGAGTACCCTAAGACTTCTTGAAGATCCCTGGCCAGCCAAAATTCAAGACCTGATTTTTCATCCTCACGCACAATAGATTCAAACCTAGCATGTAATCTGATAATATCTTCCTGCTTCATAGTAATTCTCCTTTAAAAATAAAAAAACCACCAGTGATACGCGTAAGCCAAAGGCTCATAGGCGTGGTGGGTGTATTAAAATAAAAAACCCGTCCAAAATGCGCGTATATCCGAAGATACAGAGGCGTGACGGGTGTGATAGTAAAAAAATACCTTATCTCTCTGCCAAAGTCAAGCTTATTTTGTCTTAATAATAATTCCATCATTCAAATTAAGAGCCTGAACATGGTCCATAGACAACTTATTGCCTCTAGTGGCCATTAATGTTCGAAATATCCAAAGTCTGTTATTCCTTTTTTCTTTCCTTTCGTTTATTTTAGTTTGCGCGAAAACAGCTAAAAATGGCGCTACAGCCACAGCTAATATCATTATACCGTCACTGATAGTCATATTTATTCCCTCCTCTATCAACTTTAACTCTTATTTTCCCTGTTAACAGCTTCTGCATAAGTCCTTTTTTCTGCTTCTTTAGCAAATCGCGTTTTCGCTCAAGTAACTCGATCTCTTTATCAATAGCCGACAACGTGTCTGCAATACGCTTTTTGGCCCCTGATCAGAAATATTCTTTTTTTGATAATGTCTTGCCTAACAATATTTGCCATTTTTATCGTTCCTCAATACTATTTCTTTTTAATTTACCCTCTTATATATAGACGAAACAAATCGCCAAATTCTTTCATTTTTTTAATTTTTCTGTCTTCTACCCAGAACTAGAACAAAGTTCAGTTCTGGGCGCCCTGCACCAAACTTGTTTTGGTGCAGGACTACCTTCTTGCTATCTCTCTATCGGCAGCATCTTATTAACCCCGTTAAAAATTCATATTTTTTTAACGGGGCACGCATTCGCTTTCCTGTCGGAAAAATCCGGCGGTGTTGGTTTATCACGAACGATTTCGATTCGGGATAATACGAATTAATAAAAATATTAGGTGTGCTCCCCTTTCCCCCCTCTAATTTTCAGCTTAAGAATTGCTGCTATTAAACTGGTTTTTGCATACCGCCTAAAGCTGCAACTAAAAAAACGGTTATAGCTATTTGAATAATCCAGCCAATTGCACATACACCGACAGCTCTTAAGGTACTCTTATAATCCAACGCCTGCCTTACAGCAATAACCATAGCAATTAACATCCATACAGAAGCAACTGGAAAAACAACCAGCCTCAATCCTGGAATAAAAGCTAAAACTCTGATTAATCCCGGAGAAGTCGAAAATCCGATAGTTCTCAACGTCTCTCCTATATCAGATTTAGT
>CAZBZJ010000268.1:0-711 GCA_964496355.1 uncultured Planctomycetia bacterium
CGGCAGTCCCGATGATACCGGGAGCAAAATAGGGACAACCCCTTATAATAAGGTATATATCGGCCAAGTCACCCAATATTATAAAAAACTGGGAGTAGCCGGAATATCCATAAAAAACAGAGGTTTAAATAAAGGCGATAAAATCTTGGTTTACGGAAAGATGACCCCTGCACGAACTGCTAAAGTAGGACGGATAGAGAAAGAACATAAACCTATAACTAAAGCAGAGAAAGGTCAGACAGTCGGGGTTAAGCTTCCCTTTAGAGTAAGGCCCAAAGATAAAGTCTTCGTACAAAAACTAAAATCGTAATAAAGGAGGTATATGGAGTGTAAATTAGACCAAAACAAAACAAGGTGCAACTGCACTTATGAACCATGCGGCAGAAAAGGCGTATGCTGTGAATGCATCCAGTATCACTGGAAGGCAGGCGAATTACCCGCTTGTTTTTTCCCGGATGATGTAGAGAAGACATATGACCGGACAATCGAAAAATTTATTCAGACTTACCAGGATAGAGGAAAGTGGTGGTAAAGGAAAACCAGAAGTCAGAAGTTAGAAGACAGAAATCAGAATAAGATCCAACCTTTCACTTCTGACATCTGACTTCTTGAAAAATGAGGGAGGCTAGAAGATGACAGAAGGTGGATTTATTGTCCAAATAAACGAGGAAAAACCTGTCTTATGCTACCGGATAAATCTGGATTACGACA
>CAZBZJ010000268.1:721-1765 GCA_964496355.1 uncultured Planctomycetia bacterium
GATAGCCTTTGATTATGACAAATGGGAATATATAATAAATGCACAAACAACTAAGCGGCTGCCGGATAATATAAAATCAATAACGATTAACCCGGAATAATATAAATTATAAATAGATGTACACCCCGTTAGACCCCGGTCTAAAAGCCGGAACTTTCTTGTATATGAAAATTTAACATTTTTTTCATCCCCACTTCGAAAAATGGGGCTTTCTGGATCTAACGGGGTAAAAAATCATAAAATTTTGCAGATAGCATATAAATGTGCTATAATTTAACGGCTTATAAAGCTCTTTAACAAAGAAACCGGGGGTGATTGGCTTCGACTCAAAACCGGTTACTATAGGGTGCATGCCGAGTTTGCGGGAAGCTTGTAAAAACCCGTAGACGAATAACCGACAACACGGTTACAAAAACACCTGCATACGCAGTAGCGTAATTGCAGGACTTTCAGCCAATCCTTGCCTGAGGGTTGTTGAAAGGTCGATTTACAGGCTATATCAGCCCGAATTAGCTTTTCTAGGGTTGATGAAACTTAAAAAGCTGCGTTAATGCCAACCATGCTTGTGGGGGTAGCGTTAACAAAGAAATAAACACAAGCTAAGCCTGTAGTATCCTTATAAGTTGCCTTTTGAGGACCGGGGTTCGATTCCCCGCACCTCCATTCTACTTCGCTCTGCAGCATGTATGCCCAGGCAGAGCTTCGAAGGAATAAAGTGTAAACTATGTGCCAGTAAGAACAACTTCGCTCTGCAGCAGGTATGTCCAAGCCGAGCTTCGAAGTATTTCATCAACCCGGTATCCAAAAGTGACCGCGGGAGTCACTTTCATTCCCTGCAATGCTTAAACCAGCGAAGCGGGAAAAAGATAAATAAAAAAGGTCGCTGTCCCCTTTAAATAAATATTTGGAGGTTGCTTTTTATATTTAGGGTATAAATGATAAGCAAAAAAGGGGAGAATGAAAAAAGCCTCAGAGGTGGATGAGTATATCGATACTGTCAAAAGTTCTATGAGTAAAGGGATAGATTGATGAGTATCCAGTCAT
>CAZBZJ010000269.1:0-1749 GCA_964496355.1 uncultured Planctomycetia bacterium
CTGGGAGTCAAACAATCCAGGATTTCGATATCGCAGTTATTGCAACTGCCCGCGCTTATGTGAAAAACCCACAATGATTTTGTTAATATCTTGGTTTTTATATTCATAATGCAATTTTAAAACCTTTAATAGAGGTTCAGGAAAACCTGAACTCTACAACCATCCTATCTGTTCTCTGTTCTCTGTTCTCTGTTATAAACCTAAGAGAGCCAGAATTACTCCTATAATACCTAAAGGGAACAAAAACAGCCAGAATAATTTTAAAGAATCATTTATCCTTAACCTGGGATTGGTATTCTTTATAACTGAAATAAGTAAAACCATCACCAGATATTTATAAACCAGATGCCAAACAGGCGATCCCATCCAGAATAAAGATATTACAAATAACGGCACCGCAAAATAAAGAATAGCTTTGCTAAGTTTAAAAAAACCATAAAGCGGCCCGGAATATTCTATGAACGGGCCTGCCATAATCTCCTGTTCAGCTTCTGCTATATCAAAAGGGCATACTCCTAACTTAGCCTGTATATAAATTATGCTCAAAATAAATCCTATAGTTCCGGATATACTGCCAATAATAGAACCCTTGGCTTGCTGAAAGCCGATTATTCTGTCTAACGAAATAGCTCCGCCTGATTTTAGTATAGCGATTATTAAGGCCGTAATAAATACAAATTCATAAGACAACATCAATTTGGTTTCACGCGCAGCCCCCGCAAGCGCTAAGGGATTCCCTGACGCAAAACCGCCGAAAATTATGCATAGCGAAGGTATGACTAAAAGGTATAGAAGAACAAATACATCACCAAGAAACCCCTGGCCGAAAAAAATATTATATCCCAGTATAACTCCTAATAATACACTGGCGGAACAACTCATAACAGGAGAAATTATGAAAATAAACCTCTGAGCATTATCGGGAATCAAAGTCTCTTTGCAGAACAATTTAATAATATCGAAAAAGTTCTGATACCAGGGCGGCCCGACTCTGTACTGAAACTTTGCAGTTAATTTGCGTTCGGCCCACCAGCCCAATCCGCCTATAATTGAAAAAAATAAAAATCCGGGAAATATTAAAAAATGAAAAATCGCCATTATTTTTTCTTTTTAACCCTGAAAATCAAATCATCTTTAAACCACCTGGCAGTTTTAACTGCGAATTTATCGCCTACAAAATAAAGCCCGTCTTCGGCATTCTCTTTTTCTATATCTTTAAACTCTATGGCTTTATAAGGGCAGGTCTTTGCACAGAGAGGCGGCGAACCGCGCTCAGCACATACGTCGCAGGCAGAACTTATATAGTCGAGCATCTCCGGCAGAATCGTACCAAACGGACACGCCAAATAACAACTTTTACAAGATGTACATAAATAATTCGACCTTTTAACCCTGCCGTCGTCTAACTTATATAAAGCTTCGTGATAACAACCGGCAACACAGGGAGCATCCTCGCACTGCCGGCATACCAGAGAAAAAGTCAAATATTCGATAAGCGCATTAACTCCCTTATTATCCTTATGATGGTAATAAGAACAATTAGCCGCACACTTATCACAAAGCCGGCACTTATCTAAATCTACAACCAACCTCTTCATATTAGTATGCTTTCTATTTATCTTTCTTGGATTATGGGGTATGGATTATGGGATAAGATCAAAAACCACATACCACTTACCACTTACCACTTAATCCTTACCACTTAATCCTTACCACTTAATCCTTACCACTTAATCCTTACCACTTAAT
>CAZBZJ010000270.1:0-1747 GCA_964496355.1 uncultured Planctomycetia bacterium
AAAGATGCCAGCCTTGTCAGGTAGGTACTCCGCCTTTACCGGAAGATAAGGCCAAAGAGTTGTTGTCACGACACTCGGGTTGGGATTTAAAAGATGGACGAAAGATCCGTAAGGAGTTCAAATTCAAGGATTTTGTAGATGCGGTGTATTTTGTTGATTTGATATCGATGGTTGCCGAGGAACAGGGCCACCACCCCAATATTACCGTTCTATATAATAAGGTAAGGATTACGCTCACTACGCATACAGCCGGAGGCCTCACTGAGAACGATTTTATAATGGCCGGAATCATCGATACATTGACATAGCACGTTCCGTGGGAAGTGGAATGTAGGATTTAGGATGTGAGACGCAGATAATTACATGTCACTTACCGCATAATCTCTAATCCTCTTTACAAACATTATCTATATGATAGAATTAATCTACCCTTTTATAATAGTGTAAAAGAGAATTTTTTATATGGATAAATACAGGTGTAGAGTATGCGGCTATATATATGATCCGGCAGAAAATAATAATACTGCTTTTGAGGATTTGCCCGGTGACTGGGTCTGTCCGGAATGCGGTGTAGGTAAGGATCAATTTAGTAAACTGGAAGAATAAAAACCGAATATTTTTTAAAAACAGAGGGGTGTTACTATGGCTGAGTTAGGAGAAAAAGAAGCAAGAACATGGTCAATGAGCTGTCATTTATCGGCTTTAGCAGGATTCATTATTCCTTTTGGCAATGTTATAGGGCCTCTGGTGCTCTGGCTTATTAAAAGGAATGAATCTGCGCTAATTGATAAAGAAGGCAAGAAAGCTCTCAATTTCCAGATTTCGGTATTGATTTATGCGATAATTTCTTTCCTTTTGACGTTTGTGGTTATAGGTATAATCTTATTGCCGGCAGTAGGTATATTCAGTCTGGTTATGATTATAATTGCGGCAGTCAAGACCAATAACGGCGAAGATTTCAATTATCCTTTATCGATAAAATTTATAAAGTAGATAAAGGCAGATTAAAACGAGGAGATTAAGTGTTATGGCTGAGATTTTTAGCCCGCAGGATATATTACGTGTGGCGATTAACGTAGAAGAAAATGGCATGAACCTTTATGAAAAGCTGGCAGAGGCCGCTAAAGAAGATAAGATAAAAGAAGTGTGGAAGTATCTGCAGGAACAGGAAGAAATCCACCGTAAGATTTTTCAGGATATGCTTGATAATGTCGGTGATTATGTAGTCTATGAATTCACCAAAGGCGAATATGATGCTTACTTAAAAGCGATTGCTTCCGAATATATCATTACCCAGGATTTAATAGAGAAAAAGGTTAAAGAGCTCTTTAACTCCGACGAAGAAGCCATAGATTTCGGCATATACATAGAAAAACAGTCTATTCTTACTTATTCGGCTCTGAAAGATTATATGCAGGCCGCTAAACAAGAGATTCTGGATAAAGTAATCGAAGAGGAGAAAAAACACCTATCCCAGCTGCATATGCTGAAGAAATCCTTCCAGTAAGTTGACAACCACTATTCTTTTTTCACCTTTCCTTGGCGGGCAACCTAACGTGCGCATGGGTCTAGACTATCCTAAATGCGACAAAACAAGCCCGGCTTGAAATGTTGCATATACTAAGGATTTAGTTTTTGGCTGGTTGATTTTAGAAAATTAATTATTACATATCCATACAACTTTTAATCATTACTCAGGTTCTACGCAGGTTCCCTCACATCTAGTATACGAGCCACATTTTCCGTA
>CAZBZJ010000271.1:0-1742 GCA_964496355.1 uncultured Planctomycetia bacterium
ACCGTTTTGTGCCATCTCTCTGAGCATATACGAACATTCGAACCTCTGGCCGAATTCGGCTTTAAATTCATCTAATAAGCTAACCACTTTTTTAAGCCCCAAAGAGTCAGCATATTTTAAAGGGCCGCCGTGAGGAAACCCCAAACTAAGGCTTATGGCCTTATCAAGCTGCTTGGCTGAGTCAATAACCTTCTCCTCTAACGCCCAGCAAGACTCATTTATTATCCGGCACACAGTACGGTTTACATAATATTCTAAAGGTTTTGCCGGCGATGATTTTACCGGTCCGATTATTTCGTATAAGTCGGTATTGGGATATTTATTATCCTTTTCGTATATATACATATTTACGTATTCATCTATCTGATACGCCGGATATACCTTTTGCATAAACCTCGAATCACGAAAACGGGGAGATTTTAGGTTTTCGGCTAAGGATTTGGAAATTTTATAGCACAGGTCTAATCCGATAAAATCCAGAAAATAAGCCGGGCCAATATTCATGCCGAATCCAGTCATCATATTATCGACATCTTCTATACTTAAGCCGTCTTCTATTAAACAATAATCTGCGATTTCCGAAATATAAAAAACCAGTATTCGGTTTATCAAGAAACCCGGGCTGTCATTTACTACGATAGCCGCCTTATCGAGGAAGTTGACAAAATTCAGGGTTTTATCGATTGTATCTTGCGAAGTCTGGCGTGCCTGCACCAGTTCCAAAAGTTTTATCTTACCTACCGGATAAAAAAAATGAGTGCCGATTAAACGTTTAGGGTTGGTTATTGATTCTGCCAGCTGGAATATAGGATATGTCGAAGTGTTTGTAGCGACGATTGCCTCAGGTCTTATGACTTGGGATAGTTGGGTTAAGGCATCGACTTTTTTATTGATGTCTTCGGATACGGACTCTATTATCAAATCAGCGTTTTTTAAGTTGCCATAATCAGTTGTGCGGGTTATAAGCGGATTTTTCGGTATCCGGCGCCGGACAAGATTACGCATCCGGTCGTGAGGAGATATCGGAGTTTTTGAAGCCGGGCTGGATATATTTTGAGGCGGCCGGACTTTATCTTTCATTATTACCGGTATCTTATGCAGGCTGATAAGGTGGGCTATACCGTTACCCATAAGCCCGCAGCCTATCACCGCCACCTTCTTTATGCTAATTGAATTATTCATTTATACTGGCTGCAGTTTAATCTCCAAATTCCAAGCACCGAATTACAAATAAATTCCAATATCCAAGTTCCAATAACCGAAACAAAAAATATCTTGTTTGGCATTTGGCATTTGGATGTTATTTGAGATTTGGGATTTGTTATTTGGGATTTCATTTTGCTAAGAAATATCTTTTATATATAACGGAACTTATTCTCATAAATCAAACCGGTTCCGTAAGGAAAATCACGGTATTTATGAAGGGTAAGGTCGAAATCAATATCTATAAACTTTTTTAAAACCCGGAAATATTTTGTTTTTAAATCGTCACTGGGCAGAATTATATCTCTTAGCTGGATTTCGACTTGCAGGCGGTTATCTGATTCTGATAACCTGAAATATCCGGTAGTATTACTGGTTGTTTCGAAATCACTGTAAATAGCGTTTTTTACCAGTTCCGGAGTTATAGTTTTATTATTTATCGTTATAGATTTACCGCTTCTGCCCATAACCTGTACCATGGGAAATTTGAATTGAGGCAGGCAATCTTGATACCCATATTTATTCAAAATACCAGCAAT
>CAZBZJ010000272.1:0-1734 GCA_964496355.1 uncultured Planctomycetia bacterium
GGTCAAATTCCGGATTTTGTACGATCTGAGCGATAGCAGCCAGAATCTTTAAATGGGCAACCCGCGAATCAACCGAACTCACCAGAGCAAATATTATATGCACAAGCTCATTGCCAGAGAAAACCACGCCTTTTTTAGCTCTGACCAGAAGTATTTTCGATATTTCGCGGCCTTCGACAACGACGTGCGGGATAGCCAGCCCGGTACGGATTACCGTACTGGTATCTTCTTCTCTTCTTATAAATTTTTCGATCAGTTCTTTAGTATCAACATTGAGTTCAGCAGCTAAGATACTGGATATCCGATCAAAAAATTCTTCCATTCCCAGCTTTTCTTCTGCGATATCAAGAATCCGGGCATCTTCTATAAGGGTATGGAATTTATCTTTAATAAGCTCATCTCGCTGAATAACTATATCCTTAAGCTCTGTATGCAGGTTTTCGGAGAGGAATTCCCGGTCCTGCGAAACCAATTTTTCCAATACATGTATAAGTGCGGAATCCTGCGCAGCTCTTTTCTGCGCATACCCCCTATACCAGATAAACCCCAAAAAAAGAAAAGCCATAGTAAGAAAAACAATGAAAGTTCCCATTTCGATCAATAAAAAAGAACCGCTCAATATACCAAATACCTGCATATACGGATATAGGGGCGAATAAAAACGGGGCTGGTAAGTAGAAATCTTGCTTTCCCGGAATAAAATAACGGTTAAGTTCGCAAAGACAAACAGGATAATTAACAAGCTGGATGCTACTTTTACTAACAACTCCAGTTTTAAAAACAAAATCGCTGCTACCATAAAAGCTCCCGTAACAAGTATCGAGACGTGGGGGGTTTTGAACCGCGAGCTTATCGACTGAAAGATACGGGGAAGAAGCCTGTCTCTGCTCATACCTAAAGGATAACGCGAAGCTGTCATAATACCGGAATTTGCCGTAGAAATAAACGCTAAGAAAGCAGCTATACTCACAACTATTTTAAAAAATTCACCGCCAAAAATACCGGCACCATCAGATACAGGCGTTAGATCATGTTTAAACATCTCTAAATCTAAAACGCCGATAGTAACAAAAATAACTAATGCATATAAAACCGTAGCCACAAGAATAGAAAGAATCATACCTAACGGTAGATTTCTGCCTGGATTCTCGGTCTCTTCTGCTAAGGCAGCAACTTTTGTTAAGCCGCCGTAGGAAATAAAGACAAAACTCGCGGTAGCAAACACAGCACCAGCCCCTTGTGAGAAAAAAGGCCTAAAATGCGAATAATTAACCTCGCTAAAACCCCATAATACATATACAAGGAGTATGCCGAGAAGGCCGACAACTAAAAGGACTTGAAAATTTCCCGCCTCCTTAACTCCAATCAGGTTCAAGGCTACAAAGAAAATACAACATATCAGGGCTATAAGGTTTAATGGTATAGGCGTTATTATACTTAAATATGCACCCATACCAATAAGTGCAAACGCGCCTTTCAAACTCAAACTGAACCAGGAACTAAAACCGGCAATCGTACCGAAAAGCGGGCCAAACCCCCGCATTATATAAAAATAATCACCTCCTGCTTTCGGCATTGCAGTAGTTAATTCCGACATACTCAATAATGTCGGTATACATAATATGCCCGCTATGATATAGGAAAGGATAACTGCCGGGCCTGCTTTTGCATAGGCTAACCCAGGCAGGATAAATAATCCGGAACTTATCATAGCTCCGGTCGACACACAGAATA
>CAZBZJ010000273.1:0-1713 GCA_964496355.1 uncultured Planctomycetia bacterium
AGAAAGTTGTCAACTATTTTTTAATATTTTTTTCAAAATTTTTAAATTTATTTTCAATTTTTTCTGAATATATTCTTTGCTCATTTGCGGCGGAGCTATTCATATTATCCGAATAAGCAGAATGTCTGCAATTGGCAAGTTCTTCTCTTTACCGACTATTTTCCACCCCGAGGCTTATTCCCACTTCCCACCTACGCGGTGGGAAGTGGGCAAGCCCGATATCTGCGGGCTAGGAAAGCATTTTGTTTATTTTATCCAGATCTTGTTTTGACGCTAAAATATGAAATCTTGCCTTGTTGCCGCTAGAATAGGTCGAATCCAAAACTTGCGTTTTCTTGTAAAGAAAGCCAAGCACATCATGGCGGGTATAAGGAACGGTTATTTGCGTGTTTATATAATCTCCAAGAATCCTATCTTCCAACGTACGGATAAGCGCGCCTATCCCTTTTTCTACCGATGCCGAGACATATAAACAACCGCTAAACTCTCCTTTAACCCTATCCAGAACCTCTTGCGGGACTTTATCTATCTTATTGAAAACTTTTACCACCGGTTTATTTTGCAAATTCAGCACACGCACAATCTCTTCAACAGCCCTAATCCTCTTTTTAAAATTTTTTCGGCTAATGTCAATAACATGCAGTAACATATCCGCGTACTCCAATTCTTCTAACGTCGCCTTAAACGATTCGACTAATTTTTCCGGCAAATCATGAATAAACCCCACAGTATCCGAAATAATAACTTTTTCTTTCAAATTCAGGAGCTTGGAAGCAGGATCTAAGGTTGTAAACAACGCCTGTTCCGCCTTTTGGTTCTGGCCAGTCAAAACATTCAGCAAAGTCGTTTTACCGGCATTTGTATACCCGACTAACGAAACTTGAAAAATATCTTCCTTTTTACGTTTAGCACGCAACAACTCGCGGTGTTTTCTTATATGGCTTAACTCTTTCTTCAACTTCGCTATCCGGTCGAGGATTCTTCTGCGTTCGACCTCTAATTTTTTTTCGCCCGGCCCCTTGGTTCCAATCCCTCCGCCCAACCGGGACAAAATCAACCCTTTTCCTTTTAACCGGGGTAACAGATATTCCAACTGAGCCAGTTCAACCTGCAGTTTACCGGCATTACTCTTAGCGTGTTCGGCAAATATATCCAGGATAAGCTGGGTACGGTCGATGGTCTTAATACCGATGATATCTTCCAGGTTACGTTGCTGCGAAGCAGAAAGATTAACATTAAACACCACAACTTCCGCATTATTATCCTGCGCAGCCGCGGCAAGCTCTTCAGCTTTACCGCTGCCGATATACAACGAGGGTTTTATATTCTGAAGCGATATTTGCATAACACCTGCAACATCACACCGGCTCGACATAACCAATGCTTTTAATTCGTTTCTTTCTTCAGTCAGGCTAAACCGGCTATTATGATTTCCTGCCCGCACCTTATCAGCTGACTTCTCTTTCATCTTTCTCCGGCGCTCAGAAAACTTTTGCAGGCCAAACCCGGGAAAATACTCATCTGCAGGCCGTTCCGTTCGTGGCCGCTTAGCCGGCCGTTTATCCTCTATAACCACCAGAAAAGCTTTCTCTCTCTGCCCACCTTTTGTACTAATCAATCCTTTTTCCATTACATCCTACTTCCTACATCCCTGCCTGCCGGCAGTGTAGTTCTTCACAGTTTCGGTAACAGAGCATTTGCTTTTATACACAT
>CAZBZJ010000274.1:0-1687 GCA_964496355.1 uncultured Planctomycetia bacterium
TCTATACGGTTTGAAATCCCGACAATCGTTATATCTTTGTTTATACTGGCGAACTCTTTCAAATATCCGGCAAGAAGTATCCGGCCCTGAGAATCCGGGATAACAGCCTGAGCACCGGAAAAATAAAGCCGGTTGAAATATCTCGCTTGCTGTTTAGTAAAATGCAATGATTTGAACTCTGTCTCCATCTTTTTCCATTCGGATTCTGTAAACATAAAAAGACAGCCGTCGAGTCCGCGGGTAATAAAAAACTTCTTTATTTTTTGTGATTTAATTTCCTGGCGAAATTTTGACGGAAGGATAAATCTATCTTTATTATCTAAACTATGAAGGTACTCGCCATACCACATTCCACTTTCCTCCACTTTGCTCCACGTCCATATTAATTGTTTATATAATTAGTGTCAAGCAAAAATATTGCTAAATTGTTGAGTAACAAAGAGGTTGTGGTATGATGCTAGGGCAGGCACAAGATATTGTGGTTGGATGAAAATTTTTTTGCTGATTTTATATCCGTATCGATTTGTTTCTTTAATTCGTTTGTAGAGCTGAATTTTTTTTCTGCCCGCAAACGCTTTATTAGAACGACTTCGACATAATCTTTATAAATGCTTTTATTAAAATTTAAAATATGAGTTTCAAGCAAAATGCCTTTTTTCGAAAAGGTGGGTGCGCAGCCGAGATTACTTACGCCGGCATATATATTTTGCCTGTATTTAACCTTACTTAGGTACACGCCCGGCGGCGGTAAAACCTTTTCGGCAACTACTAAATTAATAGTCGGTATATTGAGTTTTTTTCTGCCAAATGACTTTCCTTTTTCTACACGCCCCGAAAACGAATATGGCCTGCCCAGGAGTTTTTTTGTTTGTCCGAATCTTTGCCTCTTAATTAAACGGCGGATTAAAGAACTGTTTACTGTAATACCGTTAAACTTTTTCTTTTTTACTTTAGTAATGTGTATGCCGTATTTCTTTCCGATACTTTTTAAATCCGCAACGTCATTTTCGGCTTTATAGCCAAAACGAAAATCTTCACCCGCTATGATTCCTTCCAAATCAAAAAATTTCTGGATGTACTTTATGAACTTTTCGCCACGCAACCTGCTAATACCTTTATTGAATCCTATGCGCCAGAAATAATCTAAACCTAAAGACTCTAGAAGTCGTGCTTTCTCTTCGGTTGTCGTAATATATCCCGAGAACTCTTTATTATGAAATACTTCCGGATGCGGATAAAAAGTAATCAATAAACTCTTGATGTTAAGTTTTTCAGCCTTAGCCCTGATTCTTTTGAGAATATAGATATGCCCTCTATGCAAGCCGTCAAATACTCCTATTGCGGCCACACATTTCGGCCGTTTTTTAAATTTGGGGGATTGGGTAAATAAGACTTTTTTCATCAATTTGATCAGGTTCTACAGCGTCGGCTAAACTGAATTTGCCGATACGGGTCCTTCGTATCCGGGTAATATGCGCGCCGCACTTTAATACTTCGCCTATATCATGGGCAACTTTTCTTACATAGGTGCCTTTAGAACAATGTATATGAAAATCTATAAGAGGCAGTTTAATATCTTTTATGCGCAACGAATGAATCTTGACGCGCCTCGGCGGTATAGACACCTGCTTACCCTGGCGGGCTAGTTTATAAAGCCGTTCACCTTTATACCTCAAAGCCGATACCT
>CAZBZJ010000275.1:0-1684 GCA_964496355.1 uncultured Planctomycetia bacterium
TACTGCAAGACCGGTTCGGCCAGATTAAAGAAGCTTATTCTCTAGCTCCGGGACTAGATTATCCGGGTGTAGGCCCTGAACATTCCTATTATAAAGAAATTAAACGGGCGGAGTATGTGGGGGTTGATGATAAGCACGCCCTTTCGGGCTTGAAGATGCTTTCAGAAACAGAAGGCATTATACCTGCGTTAGAACCGGCACATGCGATATATTATTTGAAGGAATTAGCCAAAAAAGTTAGAAAAAATTCTGTAGTGGTAGTTTGTTTATCAGGACGGGGGGATAAGGATCTGGAAATAGTCTCTAAATTGAGTCGCAGGCAGTAGGGTTCAGGCATGCCTGAACCTCTATCTAGCACGTTCTGTAGAAAGCAGGAAGTTATGGGTAAGATTAGAGATAAGTTCAACGAATTGAAGAAGCAGGGTAAGAAGGCTTTTATACCGTATCTTACTTTCGGGTTTCCGGATATAAAAACCTGGGAATCGCTAATGCTTACTCTAGATTCTGCCGGGGCTGATTTTATTGAAGTAGGCATTCCCTTTTCCGACCCTATAGCAGACGGCCCGATTATTCAACATTCTTCTAATATAGCTTTAGAAAAAGGCGCTAATACGCAAAACCTCTTTGAATCTTTAAAAAAAGTGAAACCAAAGATAAAAGCTCCGTTAATCATAATGAGTTATACTAATCCGGTTTATAGTATGGGTGTAAAAAGATTTTTCCGCCAAGCTTCTGGCCTTATCGAAGGGGTTATTATCTCCGATATGCTGGTTGAAGAATCCGGGGAATTTGTGGATACGGCCTGGAGATATAATGTCGATACTATATTTTTTATTTCGCCTACTACCCGGAAAAACCGTATTAATTTAATTGACCGCCGGTCTTCGGGATTTGTCTACTTTATTTCGGTAACCGGAGTAACCGGGCCCCGGAAAGATCTCTCAAAAGGAATCGGCACGAAATTAAGTTCTATACGCAAAAAGATCAAAAATCCCCTGTGCTTGGGATTCGGAATATCAAGCCGTAAATCCGCCCGTAAAATCAAAGAGAAATGTGATGGGATAATTGTAGGCAGTGCCATCATCAAAAAAATCAACGAACTTAGAAAAAATAAGAATTTTTTGCGCAAGATTGAAAGTTATATTCTATGGTTGAACGGATAGTTTATCCCTCGCATACAGAATTATTAATCAAAGAGTTTAAGGATAGACGCGACTCAGGTTTAGGCATATGGGTTAATAGGGGTGCCAGGTTTGAGCCTTTAAAGTTTAAAGGTATAGCTCACTTTTTAGAACACCTGTTATTTAAAGGGACGCGGAGATACAACCACAAACGGATTACCCAGCAGATCGAAGGGCGGGGCGGACAGCTAAACGGATTTACTTCACAAGAAGTTACCTGTTATTTCGCCAAAATCTTAAATAAGAATATGCAGGCAGCTTTAAATGTGTTGTCTGATATGGTTTTGTTTCCGCTATTAAAAGAAGAAGATTTGAAACGGGAAAAAGGAGTGGTTTTAGAAGAGATAAAGATGTATAAAGATATGCCTTCTTCGAGGGTAACCGATATTTTAAATTCGCTTATGTGGAAGAAACAACCTTTAGGAGAGCAGGTTACCGGTAAAGAGGAAACAGTCTCTGCGATACAGCGCGCGGATTTATTAAAGTTTAAAGAATCGTTTTAT
>CAZBZJ010000276.1:0-1671 GCA_964496355.1 uncultured Planctomycetia bacterium
AATCGGACATTTCCTGCTACCGTTACCCGGCATCCTCCGCACATTCCGGTACCATCGACCATAAGCGCACTTAAAGAAGCTAGGGTTTTTACATTATAGCATTTAGTTATTTTTGAACATTCGGCCATCATCGGAATAGGCCCTACTATATAGACTAATTTGTATTCGGTTTTTTGCCCAGCTAAAATTTTCTCTAGCGGCTGGCTCACCAGACCTTTCCGGCCATATGACCCATCGTCTGTAGTAATATAGATTCCATCTGCTTCGTCCCGCATCTGTTTTTCTAAAATCAATAGTTCTTTAGCCTTCGCGCCTAATATAACCGTTATACGATTCCCCGCTTTTTTAAATGCTTTAGCCACGGGAAAAGCTTCTGCAATACCGACGCCTCCGGCTACAACTATAATATCTCCATAATCCTGTATTCGTACAGGGTTACCTAACGGGCCTGCAACTGCATAAAAAGACTCGCCCGGATCCAATTTACCTAATAACTTCGTAGTTAAGCCTACTTCCTGAACGATTAAAGTTATCTTATCCTCAAAAGCATCTACTATGGTAAGGGGTATCCGCTCGCTTTCGGGTTTGACAATTACAACAACGAACTGGCCGGGGTTAGCTGCTTTTGCTATATCCGGAGCCGCTACTTCGAATTGAATTATTCGTTCTTTGCCCTTACAGGCTATAACTCTTTTATCGGTAATAATCATATGAGATTTTAAGTCTGTGAGGATATGTATTCTTCGATTGCTCTATGGTGGTATTGGGATAGATTGACAAACATAACACCCAGGCCTAAAGCCTCCAAAGAATAAGATAATATACGTTTTATTTCACCTTGGGTGCGAATTATGCTATTATGGTCAATCAGCGTAAATTCCATCCAGACTAAACTACTTACCTTTAGATACGGTAAAGCTTTTGCAGAATCTGCTTTCTTAATTTCAAAAAATATGCCGCTTAGGCTCACATTCTCCATCTTTCCTTTCAAATCTAAATGTTTACCCTCGGGGTCTAAAGTAAGCGGCTGGAACCTTACCGGTTGTTCACAGGTAACTCTGAGAAACCCACGCCTTTTATCATTCATTAGATATTATAGTTCTAACAGGGGCTTAATCTTTATTTGAGGTTGTAGGAAACGTCGTTTTTTTCGAGATAGCCGAAAAGCCTATCCAGCTCTGCCTGATCTGCTTCAAAAGTTACAATTGCCCAGCCCATATCAGTTGAAAAAGAGGCTTCAAGAATATTCGGTATTACTTTGAACTCTTTAGTTATATTATAAAATATAGGTTCGTCTTTATATTTACCGGGGAATGTTAATTCTACTTCTACTCTTTTAATCTTTGCCATAATTAAATCTCCTTACCTGACAAAATAGTAACACAAAAAAAGCGTCTTTGCAACGTGAAAGTAAGCATCCTATTTGGATACACCCTAAGTTAAGGGGACGTCCTATTTGGGGACACCCTACTATTGCACTTTGTAGATAGTAGGGTGTCCCCAAATAGAAAAGGCTTGATAGTTTATAAAAATCAAATAAAATAAGTCTATGCCTGCATGGAAGATAATCGATAAAAATAAAGGCGTATTTTCGATCGATAATCCGCATAAAATCGGGCCGATTTATTTTCCTTTAACCAATACTCAAGGAAAAATATTCTCTTCTATATC
>CAZBZJ010000277.1:0-1665 GCA_964496355.1 uncultured Planctomycetia bacterium
AATATAACTCAAAATACGGTAGTAATTAGATATAACGGCAAAAAACTTACTCTCCAGATGAAATAATACCTGCAATTCAGCCTGTCATTATAACCTTCCTGATATCAAAATTTATAATTGTAAAGTCTTACATAAATGATATAATGGTGGTTCGATACTAAAGGCCGATTACTCACAATGAAAGCATATAAACAATTTTGCAAAGGTTACCAATTGTAGTATAATGAGTTATGAAAAAAGGGGTTAACAGTGAAAAAAAGCAAACGAGTAAATAAAAAAGAAGTGATAGAAAAATTTAAGGAACATGCCGAAGATACAGGTTCAGCCGCGGTTCAAATATCTCTTCTCACTGAGAGGATTAACAACCTTTCTGAACACTTTAAAAGTAACAAGAAAGATATTCATTCCCGCCGGGGCCTTCTCAGCCTGGTAGGTAAAAGAAGGCGGTTACTGAACTATCTAAAAAAGAAAAATCCCAATAAATACGAACAACTCTTAAAAGAGCTTAAACTACGAAAATAAAACAATGACTAACAAAAACAGAACTGTAAAAACAGATCAAACCGATATTATATTCGAAACCGGCAATTTAGCTAAACAATCTAATGCAGCTGTATTGTCTAAGCTTAAAGAAACCGTAGTCCTGGCAACAGCCTGTATGCGCCCGGAAGTTCAAGGAAATACTGACTTTTTTCCTTTAATCGTAAATTATCAAGAAAAAACTTATGCAGCCGGTAAAATACCCGGCGGTTTCTTTAAAAAAGAAGGCCGGCCTAAAGACATCGAAATCCTCACGTCAAGAGTGATCGACCGGATTATCCGGCCCCTTTTCCCAGAAGGAATGCGTAATAATACGCAGATAATCTGCACTGTCTTATCCGCTGACGGACAAAATGACCCGGATATATTAGCTATCAATGCAACTTCTTGCGCTTTAACGGTTTCAGACATACCCTTCACCCAGCCTGTGGGAGCTGTCAGAATAGCTAAGACAGAAAACGGATTCGTTATTAATCCTACTTACGAACAGCGACAAAACGCGGAACTCGACCTTATTGTTGCCGGAACCAAAGAAAAAGTTGTTATGATCGAAGGACAGGCTAAATCGGCCCCTGAATCAGCCGTGCTCGAAGCTATAAAAATAGCTCACCAAAACCTGCAAGAAATAATTAATGTTCAGGAACAAATGCGTAATGACTGCGGGAAACCAAAGGTTGAAATTAGCCTTTTACAGCCTGATGTAGAATTAATAAACAAAATAAAAGACCGGGCTCTAGAAAAATTATCCGAAATATATACAGATACGGAAAAAAAACAAAAGAAAAATCTTAAATCGGAATTTTTAGAATCTTTACAAAAAGAGTTTGAAGATCAAGGCATAGATTTACCGCAACTTAAAATTGCTTTTGAAAAATTAGAAAAAGATTACATACGTAAGAAAATACTGACTGATAAAATCCGGCCTGACGGAAGAAAACCCGAAGATTTAAGAGGAATAACCTGTAAAACCAATTTTTTACCCCGCACCCACGGTTCAGCTGTTTTTACCCGGGGCGAAACCCAGTCCTTAGCTACCACAACTCTGGGTACAACTTCTGACGAACAGATGATAGAAGCTTTAGAAGGGCGATCATACAAACATTTTATGCTACATTATAGTTTCCC
>CAZBZJ010000278.1:0-1640 GCA_964496355.1 uncultured Planctomycetia bacterium
GTATGTATATAACAATCAAGACATTATGGAATCAAGGGCTAAATAAGAGTCAGATAGCAAAAGCAACCGGTCATGACTGGAAAACAGTAGCAAAAATAATAAAAAGAGTTCAGGCAGGGATAGAATATCCTCAGAAACAAGCACACCCCAGAAGATTAGACCCATATAAGGAAGAGATAATCCAATGGATAGAAGAAGGGTTAACCGGGATACGGATATACGAAAAAATACAAGAAAAAAGCGTAAAAATAAGTTACTCAACAGTTAAAGATTATGTATCAACCATCAAAAAGAGAAAAGATATATTCATAAGGATACACAGCAGCCCCGGGGAGGAAGCACAAGTAGACTTTGGATATTTGGGAGTAACTCCAGATAATCAAGGCAGAAAACGAAAAACCTGGGTATTTAACATGCGCTTAAGTTACAGCCGTCTGGATTACTATGAAAAAGTATATAACCAACGGGTAGAGACTTTTATACGTTGTCATATCAATGCTTTTCACAGTTTTGGTGGTGTACCTGGAAAGGTTAAGATAGACAACCTAAAAGCAGCGATTTTAAAGGCCAATTTTTATGAACCGGTATATCAAAAGGTATACAAAGATTTTGCCAATTATTATGGATTTAGTCCCCTTCCTTGCCGGATATACCGGCCTAATGATAAAGGCAAGGTGGAATCAGGGATAAAATACGTAAAGAACAACTTTTTTGCCGGCAGGAAATTTACAGACGGAGACGACTTAGACCGGCAGTTAAAAAACTGGCAACAGAGAAAATGCAATCTGCGCGTACATGGAACAACCAGAAAAATTCCCCAACAACTGTTTGAGGAAGAAGAAAAGATGCAACTAAAAGCTTTGTCTTGTGAAGAATTTAAATTAGCTAAAGCAGGCAGCAGAAAGGTCTATCACGATTGCCACATATATGTTGACTATAACTATTATTCGGTACCTTTTGAATATGTAGGCAAATATGTAGATATAGAACTGACCCAAAAATTACTAAAGGTATACTATCAAAACAAGCTTCTAACTACCCACCTGCGGCAAAGCGGTCAGGGGAACTTTTCAACAGAGGCCAGTCATTATCCCCGGTATAAAAGATATTCCAGGACCGAGTATCAGGAGAAATATCAAGTAAAGATGGCCCGAATAGGGAGGTTTGCCGAACAGCTGTTTTTTTTAAACATAGAAAACCAACCTAATGACTGGATGAGAACTATAGCAGGAATATTGAGTTTAAGCAAACAATATCCTGCCGGGATAATTGACGCTGCTTGCAAGCGAGCATTGAGTTTTGGGGTGTATCAATATCAAATAATAAAAAATATCTGTGCCAACGGCAGTTATAATCTGCCTACAGAATTCAGGGAGGAAACTTATGAACACATTAAAAAATAGATTAAGGCAATTCAAATTATCCGGGATTCATAATTCTTTGGATGAAAGGCTTAGACTTGCAAAGAGTAAATCTTTAGGATATATAGAATTCTTAGAATTATTAATGGAAGACGAACATAATAATCGGCGGGATAACAGTTATAGGAAACGATACAACAAGGCAAAGCTTCCAGCCTATAAAACAGTAGAAGATTTTGATTTTAGTTTTCAACCAAGTATTGACCGTAAAGCAATAAA
>CAZBZJ010000279.1:0-1636 GCA_964496355.1 uncultured Planctomycetia bacterium
TAAAAATGTGGTCTTCACGGGCTAACCCGCCAGCAAAAGCAATATCAACTACATCTTGGCCTTTATCGGCTAACATCTTAGTATACTGATAAGCTTTAGAATGTAAGTGTAAAGATGGTACACCCCAGGTTTGCATCATATTCCAGGGACTCATCCCGGTCCCGCCACCGGAACCATCGATTGTAAGAAGGTCCAGTTTAGCTTCGGTAGCATATTTAACCGCCATAGCTAATGCTTCCATGCCGTAAGAACCGGTCTTTAAAGATATGCGTTTATAACCTAACTTTCTTAAATATTCTACCGATTCAAAGAATTTTTCCTTTACCTGTTCGGTCGAAGATAAACTGGTATAACCTAACCGGCTATGCCGGGCAAATGACTGTATTGCGCCATGTTTAAAAGCCTCTTGGACTTCAGGTATAGCAGGGTCGGGATCAACTACATAACCCCGGTTTTTTAAGAAAAGAGCGTATTCTAAACTGGTAACCTGGATTTCGCCGCCGATATCTTTTGCACCCTGGCCCCATTTAAGTTCGATGATGACTTTGTCACCGTACTTATCTATAACATATTCAGCGACACCATTACGGGTATCTTCTACATTAAGCTGGACGATTATAGCTCCGTATCCGTCATAATATCGTAGAAAGGTTTCAATCCTGCGGTCGAGTTCAGGAGCTTTGGTAATTTTACCACTTTTAAGCTCGGCTTTCTTATCGACCCCTACAACGTTCTCACCTACAACAATAGGGTATCCGACCAATGCAGCGCCAATTGCAAACGAATCCCAGTATTTTGCAGCGATAAAAGTCGAGCCCAACGCACCTGTCATTATCGGTGTACGGATTTTTGTCCTTATTTTAGTTCCGAATTCTGTTTCAGTGCTTACATTAGGAAATATACAATCATCTTCAGAAGATGAAAGCCCTTTAGGTAACCCTTTTGCTCCATAATTATAACCATCTATCCTTATCGAATCATACGATACGCCGACATGAGCAGTGTTATATGCACCGGCTGTTATCGACCCGAAATCACGCGGATAGAGTATCTTTCTGCCCTTTAAACAAGAAAGCCAGGTTTCACATTTACCCCGGCAATCCGACTGGCATAAAGTACATAATCCCGATTCAGCAGCCTGGCCGCGATTGACTACACCTAAAGCATCGTTCATTTTCGGATACAAAGCCATATTTTGCCTCCTTTTAGTTAAAAATGTGCTCCAATAATAGGCACATAAAAATAAAAAAGCGTCCTTTAAACAGAGTCTTTACCTGTCAAAAGGACGCCTTTGTCCAGGAATTAAACTATCACAAACCTTACGATTATGTCAAGCCTATTTTTGGGTTTTTTCGGTTTTTCCTGCAAATTAGTTAATAATAGTAAAACCCTGATTACAGAGATTAAGTAGAGATTACGGCAATTAATTGCCTGTATTATTCTTTGTATAAATAATTTAATATAGATTGAGAAGCTTTTTTAGCCATGCCCATAGCTTCTATTACCGTGCCTTCTCCGCCGACAATATCGCCTCCGGCAAAAACGCCTTTTATCGAAGTCTCCATAGTATCGGGGTTAACGACTAAATCACCCCATTTATCCGTTTTAAGTTCCGGGGTAACACCGGTCAAAACCC
>CAZBZJ010000280.1:0-1636 GCA_964496355.1 uncultured Planctomycetia bacterium
CGAAGGAAGATCACTTCGTCCTTTCTTCCATCATCCTTCTTCCGTCGTAACAAGCTATGAACTAAAGAAGCTACGCACGGTGTTGATGACATACTCGACTTCTTCCTTGCGCATAAAAGGATGAATCGGTAAACTAAGGACTTGCTTAGAAGCTTTTTCAGCGTTTAATAGTCCGCCTTTAACTTTAGCACTTTCGAAAGCTTTCATCTTATTTAAAGGAACCGGGTAATAAACCCGGGCTAGAATTTCTCTATGGTTTAAGTATTTGAGGAGTTTGTCACGGCCTTTATCTACTTTTATGGTGTAGAGGTGGTAAATGTGTGAATAAGGCATAGCGCATGGCGCATAGCGCATAGAGTTGGATATATTTTTATTTACGCTGTGCCCTATGCTTCCTGCCTGCCGGCAGGCAAGGTTTGCGCTTTGCAAAAAAGGAATTTGTAATTGCTTAATAGAAGAAAAAGCCTGGTTATATTTTTTAGCTATTCTTATGCGTGTTTTATTAAATTTATCGATGTGTTTTAATTTTGCAAGCAATACGGCAGCTTGGATCGAATCCAGACGGGAATTATAGCCTAACATATCAGCTTTATACTTGGCCTTTTGGCCGTGGTTACGCAATATCCTTATATTGTCGGCGATAGTCTTATGATTAGTAACCACCATACCGCCATCGCCCCAGCCGCCCAAGTTCTTGGAAGGGAAAAAACTAAAAGCTCCTGTATCTCCGATAGAACCGAGTTTCTTGCTCTTATATTCTGCGCCAAAACCTTGGGCCGTATCTTCGACTATAAACAGTTTATTCTGCCTGGCAATCTTTTTTATCTTAGCCATATCGCAGGCTAACCCATACAAATGTACAGGCATAATACCTACCGTATTTCTTGTTACAGCTTTCTCAACTTGTTCCGGTGAAATGTTGTAAGTGTGAGCGTCTATATCAACAAATACAGGTTTAGCGCCTGCTCTTATTATTGCTTCGGCGGTTGCTACAAAGGTAAAAGGGGTGGTAATAATCTCATCTTTTTTATCAAAAAATACCTTACCTTTAGCCTTTAAAGCCAAAGCATGTAAGGATAAAACAAGTGCGTCTGTACCGGAAGCTACCCCTACGGTGTATCTCGAGTTCAGATATTTTGAAACTTTCTTTTCCAGTTCGGTAACTTTTGAGCCCAAAATCCAGGCTTGTGAATCTATCACCTGCTTAAGTTGCCGGTCTATGTCCGGCCTCAAGAACTCGTATTCACGTTTTAAATCTAGCAAAGGGATATTCATTGTTCCATACCATGGATTATGCGTTATGCGTTATGTGTTATGTGTTATGTGAACTTCGATCAACTAATCTTTCTTCTTAAACTGACAATCAAGCCATTTAGCATCTTGCTTATAGTTTGACAATCAGCTTCTAACTTGTTTGAAACTCTACTATCAAGAAGTTTAATCTCTAAAGACAACAATAACAAATATCTTAATTCCTCCAAAGATCCTCTAGAATTATAAAGAAACTGCATGTATTCCTTAGTAGTATTACGAGAAAACCCTTCTACTATGTTTGTGGGAATAGAAACAGCGGCTCTCTTAATCTGGCTAGTCAATCCATATAGTTCATCTTTAGGAAATACTATCAAAGCTTTAT
>CAZBZJ010000281.1:0-1626 GCA_964496355.1 uncultured Planctomycetia bacterium
GTTAGAAGTCAGATGTTAGAAGTTAGATGGGTTAGAGATATTTTTGTTTGACAAAAGGGGTCACAAAAGGGGTCAAGTCTGGAATTGACACTTAATTGGCATGGTGTTATTATATGAAATATGGCAAGACCGTTAAGAATAGAATATCCTGGAGCATGGTATCATGTTTTAAATCGGGGAAGAAGAAAAGAAAAAGTTTTCTTTCAAGAATCCGATTATCTTATGTTCATGGATATACTGGAGGAAAGCACAGATGTATTCAACTTGGAAGTCCATGCCTATTCGCTAATACCCAACCATTATCACTTACTGATAAGAACACCGGATGGGAATTTATCCCGTATCATGCGGCATATAAATGGAAGTTATACACAAAAGATAAATCGGCGGTATGGGTTGGAGGGGAGTCTATTTAAAGGTAGATTTAAGTCTATATTAGTAGAAGAAGAAACATATTTATTAGAGCTTATAAGATACATTCACAGGAACCCATTAAAGGCGGGGCTCGAGAAAAAACTGGGAGAGCACAGATGGACGAGTCATTACAGTTATAATGATGTAAAAAAGAAACCGGGATGGCTAAAAACCGAGAACGTATTAAGATATTTCAGCGAATACGATAAAGAAGCTTTGAGGAAAATGAACGCGTATATCAGGAAAACCCCGCCTGGAGATTTAGAAAGGAGATTAGAAAGTATAAATTGGCCAGCGATATTAGGAGGGAGTAAATTCATAGAAGAAGTAAAAAAGAAAATGAGAGGGCAAAAGATAGATAAGGCAGAGATCCCCCAATATAAGAAGAGTTTTAAAGATATGAGAACTAAGGAGATCATAGAAAAAATATTGGAAGAGTATAAGATGAAAGAAGAAATGTTTTACAGCAAACGTAATAAAAGGAATGCGAATATAAGAAGAGGATATATATATGTGTGCCGTAAATATTTGCAGAAGACCAACCGGGAAATAGGAGAGAGTTTGTCAGAGGTATCGTTATCCTTTATCAGCAAACAATATAATTCGGCGGTTAAGGAGATAAAGAGAAAAGGAGGATGTTATTCTGACGCGATGAGAATAAAGGAGTTAATAAAGTGTTAGTTCCAGACTTGACCCCTTTCCTTTTAAGTATGGCAGTATTTTTAAACAAAAAAGGAGGATAGGTGAAAAGAAGATTTATTACCCTTTTTATCCTTGTTTTAAATTTAGCTGGTGGTTGTGCTTTGACTAACAAGAATTACCAGAAGGCGGAAGAACATTATCAAGAAGCCAGAATATGTATGAAAAAACGAGATGCCGATTGTATAGTGTCTAATTTAGAAAAGGCAATTGAACTTGGTTTTCTGGATAAAGATAGGAGCCCGGGGTCTATTTATGGAATGTTAGCAGCAGGATATCAAATAAAAAATGATACTAATAACGCTATCAAATATTATAAGTTGGCTATAGAAGAATTTGAAAAAAAACGAACTTATTGGTTGAACAAGGGAGATGAAAAAATGGCAGCTAGTACCGAAGAGACTATAGAGAGAACAAGAAAACAATTGGAAAGTGTAAAGAAGAACAGAGGTTCCGCAAGGTGAGAATGAAAAGCAAAGAAGATTCACAATTATCCAGTTTAATCGGAACAAG
>CAZBZJ010000282.1:0-1622 GCA_964496355.1 uncultured Planctomycetia bacterium
GGTTATCTGCAAACTTATCTGGAGAGGGATGTGCGGCAGCTTCGTAACATAGCAGACCTTACTGATTTCCAGAGGTTTCTGGAGATGCTGGCTGCTTTTAATGGCCAGATTTTAAATCTTTCTGGACTGTCGCGCAATTTGGGGGTTGCAGTTAATACGGTTAAAGGATGGATTTCTGTGCTCGAAGCCTCACATCAAATAATTCTTATTAAGCCTTATTATAAAAATAAAGGCAAGAGAATTGTTAAAAGCCCTAAGATTTATTTTTTGGATACAGGTTTTCTGTGTTATTTAAACGGGGTTATGCATAAAGAGCAGGTTCTTAAGGGCCCTGCTGCCGGTCATCTGTTTGAATCAGCAGTTTTAGGAGAAATAGTACGTGATTTTTATAACCAGGGAGAGCTGCCGAGAATTTACTGGTGGCGGACTTCTAAAGGAGATGAAGTTGACCTTATTATTGAAAAGGGCAACAGGATTATACCCATTGAGATCAAAATGACTGCTCGAATAGACAGAGCTTTAGCACGAGGGCTTATTAGTTTTTCAGAACTCTTTGCGTCAGAGATAGAAAAGGCGGTTTTGGTGAATCTTTCCGATAAAAGATTAACTTTAGGAGATAAACTGGAAAATTGGCCGTTTAGGTCTTTTATATATGAATTTTTGAAGTAATGCCGGTGTATTCCAAACGGTAATTGGGGACACGCACCTAATTAAGGGCAAAAGGGGACAGCGACCTTTTTTGCATAGGGGCAAGGCGCATAGGGCAGCATAGGGCATAGGGCGTAGAGCATAGAGCATAGAGCATAGAGCATAGGGCAGAGGGCATAGGGCGTAGGGCATAGAGCATAGAGCATAGAGCATAGAGCATAGAGCATAGGGCAGAGGGCATAGAGCATAGAGCATAGGGCATAGGGCAGAGGGCATAGAGCATAGAGCATAGAGCATAGAGCATAGAGCATAGGGCGAAGCGTAAAGAAGTCAGAAGTTAGAGGGTTAGAGGTTAGAAACGGTTGTTTGTTAAACCAGAAATCAATAGCTCGTACACCGTACACCGTAAACCATACACCGTAAACCGTACACCGTACACCGTAAACCGTAAACCGTTTCAAATAACTATGAAGAGAGCATTCTCCTATCAGAACACAATCGGCATTGCTTTTATCTTGCTTGTATTTGTTTTAGTTTCCGCCTGTGGTAATACCGAATCCGTCCGGGATTCAAACAGTGTTAAGCTGAGTGTGGTTTTTAGCGATGCCTACGAAGCAGATATCTCTTTAATCCGGTTTGAAAGCCGGAAAGCTGATTACCCTAATCCGGTAGGTAAAGTAGAGGATGTAAATTCGGGAGATACCGCGGTTATAAAAGTGCCGGCTGAATATTTGCCCGGAGAGTTCGTATTGAGGATTGATTATTCTGCTAAAAAAGGCGATCATCGGTATCCTGCTGAAAGAATTATATTTCTTAATAATCAAGATGTAGAAATTTCTGTAATCCCGCAATATATGAATGATGATAGGAGGGCCGAATTTAATGAAGAGGAAAGAGAAAATAATGTTTATTCGGCTTTTATGCAGGAAAACAGCCAGAAGCGCAGGCCAATAGACTTGCTCAGGCAGGTTTTA
>CAZBZJ010000283.1:0-1617 GCA_964496355.1 uncultured Planctomycetia bacterium
TATGACGCTACTTTAGAACAGGCTGAAGAGTTAGGTATCGAAAAAACAGATCAAAAATTAGTTATCGGGTATGGCAGGCAAAGAATAGTAGTTGATGTTTATAAAGCTATGCTGGATGAGGTTGAAGTATATCTTTTAAGGGATAGCGGGAGCACCCATGTTTTGTATGAAGGTGATTTGTTCAGGCAGGCAGTAGTTTTATCACAAGCAGCAGCTCTGTTGATTAATCGTATGAAACCGGATGTTGTGCATTTGCATGATTGGATGTCTGCTTTTACTGCACCTTATTTGCGTATTCGTCCTGAGTATAAGATGAGCAGAGACGAAGTTAAGATTTTGTTCTGTGTACATAATATGGCCTATCAGGGAAGGTACAGTATGGATTTACTTAAAGATACCGGTTTAGATATTTATTGGGATAAACCGGGAAAATACCGGGGCATAGAATTTTATGGCGGTATTAACGTTATGAAGGCAGGTTTGTTGTTCTCCGATAAAACAGCTACTGTAAGCAGAACATATGCAGAAGAGATACAAAACCTTCATTCGGAATTCCCCCATGGATTAGAAGGGTTGATGATAGGTTTAGCTAAAGAGGGTAAACTTATAGGGATTGTTAACGGGATCGATTACCGGATTTTTAATTCTTCAACAGACCCAAATCTGTATCAGCATTACAGTGTAGATGACGCATCAGAAGGTAAAGCCGTAAATAGAGAGCGTATGCAAAAGGAGTTAGGTTTAGAAGTTAACCGGAACGCTTTTGTTATGGGTATGGTAACCAGGCCGGAAATATATCAAAAAGGTATTGATATAGCATTGACAACTGTTGAATGGGTTTTAGAAAAGTTTGCTGATGCGCAGTTTGTTTATTTGAGCAGTTACGGATTTGCCGGTACAGAAACAGGCAGAAAATTCGACGAGCTTGTAAGAAAGTTTCCCGGCAGAGTTGCGTTATTGTTTATGGATAACGGTATAAATCGTAAACTAAATGAAGCCTGGGCAAGGAAGATATTTGCCGGGTCTTCTTGTATGCTTATTCCTTCAAGGTTTGAACCTTGCGGGCTTACTCAACTTATTGCCTACAGGTATGGAACTATCCCTATAGCTCATAGAGCCGGGGGGTTAAGCGATACTATAGTCGGTTATAGTTCTGATTCCGGACGTTGGACTGGATTTCTTTTTGATGATTTGTCCGCTGAAGGGTTATTTGCAACAATAGAAAAAGCTTATGAGGTTTTAAAAGATAAAGATGTAAGGATTAGCGTTATCCAGCGCGTTATGGGTATTGAGTATCATAGCTGGGATGTTGTATGTGAAGAATATATAGAGGTATACAGGAAGATGCCACTAAACTCCGCGGCGACTAACGGATGTTCTTTTATGCTTATTATAGCTTTATTTATAGGAAAGGATATCTCCGGGTGGGTGTATGGTCTATTCGGAGTTATTTTAGCCGGGATAATGATTTACTGCCTTGTCTGGGCAAGGAGTAAAGGGTTAGCCGGAAGTTTTCGTAAAAATATTGATTACGAAAACGTTAGATTTTTATTCTATAGCCAGATACCTTCACGGGAAAAGAGCTTTCCTTACAATCTTAGATTGCGAGGAGTAATC
>CAZBZJ010000284.1:0-1615 GCA_964496355.1 uncultured Planctomycetia bacterium
ATCTGGAAAGAGAACGCGGCATAACTATAAAAGCAAAGGCAGTAAGGCTAGGATTCAAATCAGCTTCTGGCGGAGATTATGTATTTAATCTTGTTGATACTCCCGGCCATGTGGATTTCGGGTATGAAGTCGCTAAATCACTGAAGGCTTGCGATGGAGCAGTTTTGTTAGTTGATGCTTCTCAGGGAGTAGAAGCTCAAACAGTAGTAAATTTCCACCTGGCGCTGGATTTAGGTTTAACGATAATACCGGTTTTGAATAAGATAGATCTACCGCAGGCACAAATCGAATGGGCGGCTAATCAACTGGAAGATATTTTCGGGTTTAAACCCGAAGAAATATCCGCAGTTTCTGCGAAAGACGGTTCGGGTGTAACCGGTATGCTACAACGGATTATCGACGAAGTTCCACACCCGGAAGGCAAAGAAACAGAGCCGTTACGTGCGTTTGTCTTTGATTCGGTTTTTGATAAATATAAAGGAGTCGCGCTTTTCGTAAGAGTTTTTGAAGGATGCATATCAAAGCAGAGTAAGATACATCTGGTAGATAAAGATGCTACATTTACGGTTGAAGAAATGTGCGTGTTAACGCCGAAACTGGTGAATAAAGAAAGTTTACCGGCTGGCCAAATAGGCTTTGTATACTGTAATATAAAGGATGCGTTTCAGGTTGATATCCCCGATTTTATCATAGACAAAGATAATCCTACCCAAAAAGAGACCGGGTCTTTTAGAAAACTTCCGCCGATGGTGTTTGCCGGGATTTATCCGGTTTCACCGAAAGGCTATACATCGTTACGGCCTGCGATTGAAAAACTCCGCTTAACCGACCCTTCTTTTACATATGAACCGGATAGTCTGCCGGTTTTAGGCTATGGATTCCGATGCGGTTTTTTAGGCTTATTGCATATGGAAATAATACAGGAACGTTTAGAGCGCGAATATGGGCTTGATATAGTCATCACTTCGCCGAACGTTAAATACCAGGTACTGACGAAGGCCGGGGAGGAAAAATTTGTTGATAATCCTCAGAAATTTCCGGAGGCAGGAAATATCCAGGAAATTCGCGAACCCTATATTAAAGCTTCGATTATAACACCGCTGGAATATATGGAGCCGGTTTGCGATTCGGCAAAGTCACGCCGGGGGAATTTCGTAAAAATGGATTATCTGGGTAAAGACCGGCTGAATATAGTCTTCGAGATTCCTTTCCAAGAAATAGTTGTTGATTTCTACGATAATATAAAATCCATTACCAGAGGGCATGGTTCTTTAGATTATGATTTTATCGGGTTCAGGCCGGCTGACATAGTCAGAGTCGATATATTGTTTAACCAGAAACCTTCCGGTATTTTTTCCTTACTTCTGCACCGGAGTAAAGCCGAACCTAATTCCCGGCTGGTCTTGTTGAAATTAAAAGAGATTATACCCAGGCATAGTTTTCCAATAAATATCCAGGCGGCAATCGGCGCGAAAATTATAGCTTCGGAAAAGAAACCGGCTTTAAAAAAAGATGTAACCAGTAAATGTTACGGCGGCGATATTACCCGCAAACGCAAATTATGGGAAAAACAGAAAGCGGGTAAAAAGAAATTGAAAATGCTCGGAAACGTGCA
>CAZBZJ010000285.1:0-1607 GCA_964496355.1 uncultured Planctomycetia bacterium
TGTGCTAAACGGAGCGCAGGATATAACTCTAAGGAAAGCAGATAGTATATTTGTGCCGGCTATACCCGACTGGGTTATGGTTACCGGTGCTGTCTATAAGCCGGAATCGATAGCCTTCGAAGAGGGTAAATCATTAGATTATTATCTACAAACAGTTGGCGGTTTGACCAAATTTGCCGATAGAAAGTCGATATACATCATTCAGCCCGACGGCCGGGTTAAATCAATAAACACCGGCTTAAGTAAGATAGGCCGGGGCGATATTATTGTGGTGCCTGAAGAGATAGAAGTTAGAAGGTAGCCCAGACCCAGAATAGATGCGGTTCTGGGCTACAGGGAACCGAACTTTGTTCTGGTTCCCTGTAGATGTCAGAGATTAGGCTCTCTGAGTGTAAAGTTAAAATAAGGAGGAGTGGATATGGAAAATCAGCCTGAGTATGAAGAGATTGACTTGGTAGATTACCTGAAGGTGCTCTACAAGCACTGGAAAATGATTATTGTGATTGTATTTATCGGCATGGTCTCGGCTGGGCTGTCTAGCTTGAATCAGCCTAAACTATATGAAGCAAAAGCCACCTTTTTCCCTTTGGAATATGAATATCCTGAGTCTTTTGAAGTAACAAAACCTTCGATTAATATGAGTAACCTTATTATTTCTATTCTAGAGAGCCGGGAGATGGCCGATAAAGTTATTAATCAATTAAAGCTTAAGGAAAAATGGGATACAGAAGGCATAGTTGGTACCAGAAAAAATCTACGTGGTGCCATCTCAGTTAATCTTGAAAAGAATGGTTTGATTGCGCTTTCGGTCAAGGCCAAGGCTTCTGACTTACCGGCTAAGATAGCCAACGCTTATGTCGATAACTTAGATTTTTTCAGTAAGGAGATAGATATCGGCCCGCAGAAAAAGCTTGTGCAGGTCATAGATAAAGCTGTTGTCCCGGAAGAAGGCTTAGGCCGGCAGACTAAAAAGAAAGTTGCCATAGCTGGCTTTGTGGTATTTATGTTAGCAGTATTTTTAGCTTTTTTTGTTGAATTTGTTAAAAAAAGTAATGTTATAGAAAGGCTGAGACAAGAGTGAACCGAAGGATAAACCTTGGCGTAGGAGGAAAACAGTGCGGTTCCAAGGGGGCTGTTTTTTAAAGAAAGCGGCTTGGAAGGCTAACAAACAATAATTAAGTATTGTGTCCCCCGAATTATTGTAATGGATGAAGTTGCTCAAGCTTTGCGGATTGAGTTGGATATTTAGTAAACCCCGTTAGAGATGAATTTCTAAACGAGGTGAGTTTTCTAACGGGATTTATTAAAGAAAAAATGGCAGATTATGGCAAAGCTAAGAAACAGCCTTAAAAATTTAACTCTTGATTAGTCTTTGGATGATAGCCTGAATATTTTTAATGTATGAATGAGAAAAGAGATTGTCTCTGAAAGAGGAAGCCCAAGGAAAAGAGTTTGTTCTTGACAAAAAGGAAACAATATTATGTATTTATCCTTATTAGAAAGGATATATCAGCAAAAAGAAAAAAACAGAACGTAGCAGTTGCCCGCTTTTTTGTATAATAATTTTACAGAATGCATATCATCTTGTCAAATGATTTGACAAGATG
>CAZBZJ010000286.1:0-1601 GCA_964496355.1 uncultured Planctomycetia bacterium
TTCCGATAAGATCAAAGCAAAGATTATAAAAGTCGACTCGGAAAGCAGAAAGATAGGCCTTTCTGCTAAGGTTGAACCCCAAGAGCAGGCCTAAGAATTCATCAGTAAAGCCGGTTTCGAACAGGCCGAAAAGTATTATTCTCCCAGCCGAAGTAACCTCCGCAGTAAAAAGGAAGACAGATGAACCCAGAGAAAAACGCAGCTCGACAAATAGAGGTAATAAAAAAAAACGCAAATGAAATCATCTCTGAAGAACAGCTGCGGACTAAAATATCCGAATCTCTAAAAAATAAATCGCCTCTCAGGATCAAAGCAGGATTCGATCCAACTGCTTCAGATATTCATATCGGCCATGTAGTGCTTCTTAAGAAATTACGGCAATTTCAGGATTTAGGCCATATTGTTTATTTTATAGTAGGCGATTTTACTGCCTTAATCGGCGATCCGTCCGGCAGAATTCGGGAAAGGCCGGTTTTAACAAAAGAGCAGATTATCAGAAATGCCGAGACTTATACAGAACAGGCTTTTAAGATTTTAGATAAGAAGAAGACCAAAGTCCTTTTTAACAGTAAATGGTTTGAGAATATGAGTTTGTCTGGTGTCCTTTCTGTTTTGAAGAGTTATACTGTAGCCAGGATGTTGGAAAGAGATGATTTTAATTTAAGAATAAGAAAACAAAAACCTATAAGCATGCTGGAATTTATCTATCCGCTTTTACAGGGATATGATTCTGTAGAGATCAAAGCCGATGTGGAATTAGGCGGAGCTGACCAGAAGTTTAATTTAATTGTAGCCAGGCATATGCAAGAATTCTTTAATCAATCTCCGCAGTCGCTTATTACACTGCCGCTTTTAATAGGGACCGATGGGCAGAAGAAAATGTCTAAATCGTTCGGTAATTATATAGGGATAAGAGAAAAACCTGTGGATATCTTCGGCAAGACAATGTCTATAAGCGATGAGTTAATGTTGCATTATTATGATAACCTTACGGATTTTGATTTGAAAGAAATCAAAAAAATGCATCCTAAAGAAGCTAAAGAGTTGCTTGCTTATACTTTGGTAGCTTGGTTTTTTGGCCGGAATGTTGCAGAAAAAGAAAAAAAAAGATTTGAAAAATTATTTTCTGATAGAAATAGAGCGATTGAAGGACTTGAGATAATAAAGATAAATAACCCTGAAAACATTTTAGATTTAATTTCTAATAGCAAAATATTATCGTCAAAAAATCAAATACGCAGGCTGGTAAGACAAGGTGCAGTCGAATTTTGTTCTGAAAAGATTACCGATGATAAGTATACTGTTAAATCCAACGGGGTTTTAAAAGTCGGAAAAAAGAAGTTTTTTAAGATTATCGTAAATAAGGATAAAAATACTTAGGATTTTCGAGCTTTTTTATAGTAAAAGCCTCTTGACAATTTTGGCCAACTATGATATATTCAATGGTCGCAAGATGGTAAAAAACTTACCAGAATAAAGGCAGAAGCGTTTATTTACATATAAAGGTTAGTAAATAAAGCATCTTTTAGGATGCTTTTTTTGTCGGAACTTTAGCCAGTTTCAATCAGTTGTTCTTTGTAAAAAATAGCCTTTTGGAGGGT
>CAZBZJ010000287.1:0-1599 GCA_964496355.1 uncultured Planctomycetia bacterium
AATCCAGATCTTTTGCAGTTACAATATCTTTTTCCTCGTATGTGAGTCTGGCAACGATTTCAACCTCTGTTTTGCTTAAAGAAGTCATTGTATTTTTATTCAGCAATAATACTCCTGTGGTTATTTCTGAGCAACGATTATACAACAACAAAATACCATATTTCCTATATATGTCAATGAAAATCTGCAAACCCGAATTGACTAGAAGGAGGTTATATCTGTGTGAATCAAAAAGCCTGAATTCTTAAATTGGAAAATATTAACCTTTTTCAATTAAGGCGTAATATGGATAAGAAACTTAAAAAAATATTTACCACAAATAAGAAAAATGTTCTTTAACTTAAATACCCTTTCGGTAACATTTATTAATGAGGCAACACAATTGTAAGAGGATTTTTGTAACACAGCCCCGAACCAGACAGCCGGTTATTGATCAATATCGATAAATGAACTTTTAAGTTGAGATATTTCTTTATCTATCTCTTTAAGTCTTTCTTCTATTGCTTTAAGCTTTCTCCCATAATCAATAACCAATTCTTTGCTATGATAACTACGGGGATTAGACAAGATCCGCGCTTTTACATTACGGTCTTTCTCTACTGTCTCTTTTTCTTTTCGTAAAGATTTTATCTTCTTTCCGATAGCGTTATTATGTTTTTGCTGTTGCTTGATCTTCTTTCTTTCTAAAGCTTTCTCTTGCTTCTCTTTACGCCAGTCTGACTTTCTTTTTTTATCAGAAGTGGGTTTTTTATGATTAGGATCTTGGACAAAACCTTTCTCCTTAGCTTTTTCCCAATAAGAATCAAAATTACCGGGAAATTTTCTAATCCTGCCCCTACGAACTTCATAAACAGTGTTAGCTACAGATCGGACAAAATGTATATCATGACTGATAAAAACCGACGTTCCCTTATAAACATTAAGAGCCCTGATTAAAGCTTCCACAGCATCAATATCTAAATGAATTGTCGGTTCGTCAAGTAGGAGAAAATTCGGCGGGTTTATCAACAGTTTTGCTAAAATAAGACGGCTCTTTTCTCCCCCGGATAAGATATCTACCTGTTTCTCAATATCATCTTCGGTAAATAAAAATAGGCTTAAGATAGTCCTTATCCTTTCCCCGGAAGAATTCCCCCCGGAAGCAGAATAGACCTCATCGAAAACTGTACTCGCAGGATTTAAGACTTCCATTCTTCTCTGTGAAAAATAACCTATGGTTACATTCTTACCCAACCTGCGAACCCCAGAATCAATATCGATTACTCCGGCTAATATTTTCAATAAGGTAGACTTTCCGGCTCCATTAATACCGGTCAATACTGCCTTTTCTTGCCGAACAATCTCAAAATCAAGATTCTGGTATACTTTTATATCGCCATACGATTTAGATATTTCCTCCAATCTAATAACTTGATGCCCGCTTCTTTTAGTACCGGGAAATTGAAAATTCCTGACACTTTTTCTCCGACGGTAAGGAACATCTATCTTTTCCATTTTCTCAATAATCTTTCTTTTCGCCCTGACTTGAGAAGCTTTATTAGGCTGGCCATGAAAACGGTTTATAAATTCTTGCAGCTGCTTACGTTTCTTTTCTTGTTC
>CAZBZJ010000288.1:0-1579 GCA_964496355.1 uncultured Planctomycetia bacterium
CTGAATGACCCAGCCAGGATTAAGGAAGTGGCGGATAATGATATTATTAATTTTATGGATTCGGAATTGAAGATTATCCACACTCCCGGACATACGCCCGGCGGTATTTGCATTGAATTCAAAGGCTATCTTTTTAGCGGCGATACGTTATTTAACATGTCTATCGGGCGTACGGATTTTCAAGGCGGCAATATGCAGATGTTGATAAACTCTATTAAGAATAAACTCTGTTGTTTGGGCGATAATTTAACGGTCTTACCCGGACACGGGCCGCGTACCAGCCTTGGAACAGAAAAAAGAGAAAACCCATTCTTAAAAGATATAAACAGCAATATTAATTAGGCGCTTGTGTTAGAACAGTATATTGACCTATTTACAGATTTTCTGAGGGTAGAGAGAGGGGTTTCCGATAATACTATCCAGGCATATACTCACGACCTGAGAAAGTACGACGCCTATTTATCTGGTTTAGGTATAGGCAGCTTTGCAAGCTTTGAGAAAAAACAGATTGTTCAGTTTATTCATAACCAGAAAGATAAAGGATTCTCAAGCGTATCGATTGCACGTAATCTTTCGGCTATAAAATCTTTCTACCGTTTTCTTATAAGAGAAAGAATACTAAAAAAAGACCCCAGTTCTACTATTGAAAGCCCCAAACTCTGGAAAAAAGTGCCGGAAATTCTCCACCCTAAAGAAGTTGATAAGCTGCTTTCTGAGCCTAATATTCGTAACCCTAAGGGATTAAGGGATAAAGCTATACTGGAATTAATGTACGCTACAGGGTTAAGAGTTTCGGAAGTTTCTTCTCTGTTGCTCGGTAACCTTAATTTAGAAGTAGGGTTTTTGAGAGTTTTAGGAAAAGGACGCAAAGAGAGAATAGTGCCTTTCGGAAAAAAATCAGCCCATTTTCTGTCTAGATACATTCAAGAATCCCGCCCTAAAATATTAAAAGACCATAAATCCCAACATCTTTTCATCTCTTCATATAAACGAAAATTGAGTCGACAAAGCATATGGAAAATGATAAAATTCTACCTTAAAAAAGCCCGGGTACGCAAAGATGTGTATCCGCATACTTTAAGGCATAGTTTTGCTACTCATCTTTTAGAAGGCGGGGCAGACTTAAGAAGTGTCCAGGAAATGTTAGGCCATTCGAGTATTTCTACAACGCAGATATATACCCATATAAATAGAGCCAGGTTAAAAGAAATACACCAAAAATTTCATCCGCGCCCCTGATAAAAACACAGATTTCGCAGATTAGAATATACGCAGATTTCCGCTGATTATTACAGATTAGCACAGATTATGGGATCAAATCAGCGATAATCAGCCATAATCAGCGCCAATCAGCGTTTCAAAAGACAATGAAGCTAAAAAAAGAATTAAGCAGACTCCCCGGCGGCATAAAAAAACTGATAAAAGCAGTTTCTATCTGCGCCGATAAGCACAATTATCCTGTATATCTTGTGGGAGGCATGGTAAGAGATTTGATATTAGGCCGGCTTAATTATGATCTGGACTTTGTGGTAGAAGGCGATGCTATAGAATTTGCTGAGATTTTATCCGTGCAGCTAAA
>CAZBZJ010000289.1:0-1552 GCA_964496355.1 uncultured Planctomycetia bacterium
CTAACTATTGCTGCTTCCTGTCCGGAAAGAACCACGCCGTCAAATTTAGCTCGCTTGGCTTTGTCTGAAAGGCTTACCACAAAATCACTTATTCTACCTTCAGCGGCTACACTTGTCAATACAGTCACTCCTAAAAATAAAGGTACATTCATATTTTGTCTTTCAGCTTGTTCTCGAATTTTTGATAGAGTAAAACTTAATGCTTCTTCTCCCGCAGACAGATGAAAATCAATCATATCAATATCCCGGCTCATCGCATTTAGAGCTGCTTTAACCATTGTATTCGGTATATCGAAAAATTTTAAATCCAGGAAGACTTTCTTCTTTTTTTTCTTCAAAATAGTTACCGCCTGGTTACCCAAAGCTGTATAAGGAGCCAAACCTATCTTGTATATCTCTACTGTTTGCTTTGTCGCGTCTATCAGGTCGACAAAATCTTTCTTTTTTTCTACGTCGAGTGAAAATATAAGCTTGCATTTTTTATTCATAATATTTGCCTAACCCCTTCACAATATCCCGGCAACTCTCAGGATTCACGAGATTCGCTGTACCGACCTGTACAGCTTTAGCACCGACGGATAAAAAATCGACCGCATCTTCCCAATTCATAATCCCTCCGCATCCTATAACCGGGACCGAAGACGTTTTAGAAATCTCATATACAGCTCTTAATGCTATGGGTTTAATACAGGGGCCGCTCAATCCGCCTATCACATTGCCTAATATAGGTTTATGTGATTTATCATCTAGTGCCATCGCCGGTAATGTATTAATAGCCGTGACTGCATCAATACCTGCGTCGCGTAAACCCAGAACAACATCTTTTATCTGATGGGAAAAAGACAATTTAGCTATAAGCGGCTTTCGGGTAATGCCACGTATCGTAGAGACTACACGATAAACTTTTTTTCTCTCAGCCGATATAATCTTCCCCTCAATATTCGGACATGAAAAATTGAGTTCAAAACCGGTAATATTCGTATCATTCAGGGAAAAAATCAATTTTTTCCATTCAGTTAATTTCTCACCATATATACTGGCGAAGATAGCCGTATCTATAGAATTATAAACACCCAGATATTCTTTCTTAAATTCTTCGACTCCCGGGTTTTCTAATCCTATGGAATTAATAATACCAAATCCTAAATCATATATTCGCGGAGGCCGGTTCCCTTTTCTGGGATTAAGCGTTATGGTTTTAGTTACAAAACCGCCTAAAATGTCAAGGCTAAATATCTTCTCCATAACCGCTCCGTATCCGAATGTCCCGGATGCAGCTATTACCGGATTCTTTAAAACTGCCCCGCCAATCTTACATTTCAGATTGTTTCTCATACTTATTTCGCCAGAATCATCTTTAAAGCAATAAACAATAAGAAAACACCAAAAATCCGTTTTAATATTAAATCCGGTATTCTATGAGCAAAAACAGCCCCTGCTAAACCACCCACAAAAAAACCTACGCATATAAAAGCAGCCATAGAAACTTTTACATTGCCGTTCCACAGAACTTATCCAAACTTATCCAGTTTAGTGTCTGCTTCCTGTTTCA
>CAZBZJ010000290.1:0-1541 GCA_964496355.1 uncultured Planctomycetia bacterium
TCAAATCACGAATCTCCGCAATATGTTTAGACTCTATTTTTTTTAAGTTCCCTTTCATCCTTTCTATAGACATTCGGATAATGTGCCGTATTAAAGATTCATGTAACTTGTTCAATTCTTTTAGATCAAGCGAAAGCCTGTTTGCCGTATCCTGAATAATAACCTTATCTAAATTATCCCGCGCAGACCTGTATATAAAATCATAATCTAATCCTGCACTAACAGCTAAAGTGTAGATATTATCTTTAGCCGAATTATTCATCTTCTCAAGTACAGGAATCAACTGATTGCGTATTTTATTCCGAAAAAATTTATTATCAAAATTACTTTTATCGACTACATATTTTATTCTTTCCGACTTTAAAAACTCTAGGATTTGCGATTTTTCAATAAACAATAAAGGGCGTACTAAAACAATCTTTTTATATTTAGACTGCATTTGTATGCCCCTTAGCCCTAAAAGGCCGGAACCGCGTAATATCCTTAACAGTACCGTTTCGACTAAATCGTCTTTATGGTGAGCTAAAGCAATCTTCTTGACTTTAAGCCTTCGTGCAACTTTAGAGAAAAAATCATAACGTAAGTTGCGTGCGGTCTGTTCTTCAGAATCTCCCTTAAAAAAATCTTTGACTTCTTTTCGTTCTGTTACGCACTTAATCCCATGGCTGCTGCATAAATCCTTAACAAACTCTTCTTCTTTTTCGGCTTCGGGCCTAAGCAGGTGGTTAAAATGCGCTGCCACAAAGTTTATATTCGCGGCCTTTTTTAAACGCAGAAACATATGAAAAAGAAATACGGAGTCCGGCCCGCCGGATAAACCTAAAATAAATTTATCCTTAGGCATAATCAGCCGGTTCTTTTCTATGAAACTTTTAAATTGTATAAAGATATTTTTTGCCACCAGTATCTGGCCGGTATTTCTGAAATTTTCTTTGAAAATGCAGGTTGATATATAATTCTCGATGCTAAAGGCCGGTTTAACCCGGAAGATTTACCAGCGAGTACCTGTAAGTTCTTTAGAATAAATAATAAAATGCCTGCCGGGTTTATAAAAATCTTTAGCCGATTTCTTATTGTTCACTATGACAGTATCGTTATCCTTATCACTGATGTTACTATAACCTAATTTTTCGAACAACTTCTGTGATGGGGTATTTTCCGGATCAACCGTTAGTTCTGACCTCTCACTCCCTGAATCAAGCGCTTTTTTTTCTATGCCTTCTACCAACCTTGAACCTATTCCTTTGCCTTGTATATTGGGATTAACCCCGACCTGCCATATAAAAAACTTTTTAGGCTCATTTTGAGAGATAAACCCGAGTATAAATCCGGCCATATGATCATTCACCTCCGCGAGCAAACAGTTTTTAGAAAAATAACGTAACATTATCCTGTAAAAATGTTCTTCATAATTTTCTAAGGGCTTACAATTAGAAACAAACTCATAAATTTTCATAAACTCATTCTCTTCGGGATTCCTTATTACTGCTTTACCTTCCATCTCTTATCGTTTCTGCGTGCTGGATTTTATTATCTATCAT
>CAZBZJ010000291.1:0-1540 GCA_964496355.1 uncultured Planctomycetia bacterium
TAGTAGGAGAAGATACGATTTTAGTAGGTGAAAGCGGTATATCCGAATTTAAAGATATATTGCTTTTAAAAGGAGCAGGCCTTAATGCGGTATTAATAGGCGAATCTCTGATGCGTAAAAAAGATATAAAATCTAAGTTGGCGGAGTTCGGTGCGGCTTGTAAAGACTGAATAGAGGAAGGTTAAGTTTATATGGCTACAAGAATTAAGATTTGCGGGATAAAAGATTCGGACGACGCTTTAATGTGTAGTGAGTTAGGTGCGGATGCTCTGGGATTTATTTTTTATCCCAAGAGCCCCCGGTATATTTTACCCAAACTGGCCGGAAAGATAATAGATAGATTGCCCTGTTTTGTGAACAAAGTAGGGGTCTTTGTAGATGAAAAAGAGTCCGTGGTAAAAGAGATAGCCGGATCTGTCGGGATTGACACATTGCAATTCCACGGTTCCGAATCTGCCTCTTATTGCCGGCGTTTCCGGAAACATTATAAGGTGATGAAGAGCTTTTTCCCAAAAGATAAGAATGTATTGAATACCACAGGCAGGTATAATGTTGACGGTATATTATTGGATATTCCTTTTCATGAAAAAAGTAAAAAGCCTAAATCGGTGTTGGGGTCTAGGTTAGTCCGTAAGATAGCCGATACTATACCGGATTTCATTCTTTCCGGCGGCCTATCGGTTAATAACGTGCAGTCTTTAGTTAGAAAATTGCATCCGTATGCGGTAGATGTTGCCCGGGGCGTAGAACGGTTCCCTGGTAAAAAAGATAAGAGCCTGGTTAAAAATTTCATAAAAGAAGTAAGGAAGGTTAGATAAGATGAACAAGCTCTATTTCGGGCAGTTCGGAGGAAGGTATATACCCGAAACTTTAGAATATCCGTTAAGGCAGCTTGAACAAGCTTACGATAAATATTCTAAAGATGCCGGTTTTAAGAAGGAATTAAAATATTATTTGGAAAAGTATGCCGGACGCCCGACTCCCTTATATTTTGCAGAGAACCTCAGTAAAAAATTCAAACTAAGAATCTATTTAAAAAGGGAGGATTTACTCCATACAGGTGCCCATAAGATAAATAATGCCCTGGGGCAGGTGTTGTTAGCTAACCGGATGAGGAAAGAACGGATTATTGCTGAAACCGGAGCCGGCCAGCACGGGGTAGCTACGGCGACAGTATCTGCGCTCTTTAAAAAGAAATGTGACGTTTATATGGGCAGGGTAGATATGCACAGGCAGCAGATGAACGTATTCAGAATGTACCTTTTAGGCGCCAGAGTGCTCGAAGTTAAAAGCGGTTCGCAAACTCTTAAAGATGCATGTAATCAAGCTTTACGGGACTGGGTAACTAACGTAAAAGACACCTATTATCTGCTTGGCTCAACGGTAGGCCCGGCTCCGTATCCGGTAATGGTAAGGGATTTTCAATCTGTTATAGGAGAAGAGACTAAAAAAGATATTCTTAAATATGAAAAACGTTATCCTGATTATTTGATAGCCTGTGTAGGAGGCGGAAGTAATTCTCTGGGGTTGTTTCATCCTT
>CAZBZJ010000292.1:0-1536 GCA_964496355.1 uncultured Planctomycetia bacterium
ATATGACAAAAGATATTGCTGATATTAATTATAATAATAGTCTTTCCAGTACAATAGATATGATGCGTAAACGAAAGATAGGTTCTCTTCTTGTTAAACAAGGGGAAGAAATAGTTGGGATATTTACTGAACGGGATCTTTTAAACAGAGTTGACCTTAATAATCCAGAATTATCATCAATAAAGATAAAAGATGTTATGACAGCAGAGTTAAAGACGGTTGATTATAAGGAGTCTTACGTTAAAGTTATTGAATTAATGCAGAAATATAACGTCAGGCATATGCCGGTGGTAAAAGAAGGTAAGATAGTAGGTATTGTGTCTTTGAGAGATTTGTTGCATAGATACCAGGAACATCTTGAGCAATTGTTAGCGGAAAGAGAAGAAGAATTACGCCAGAAAATGAAAAGAATCAAGGAATCTGAAGAAAAATTCCGGACAATCTTTGATAATTCGGCTGTAGCAATAACTTTGACCGATAAAAACGAAAATATTATAGCTTGGAATCCTTTTGCTCAGAGGCTGATTGGAATGAGTGACGAGGCGCTTAAAGGCAAACCCGTTAAAGAACTTTATCCGGAAAAAGAATGGAAGATTATCCGGTCGGAGAATATACGCCAGCTGGGAATGAAACATCACTTAGAGACAAAAGTTGTAAACAATCAGGGTAAACTTATTGATGTGGATGTTTCAATAAGTATGCTTAAAGATGTTGAAGGCAATATAACCGGTTCTATAGGTATTATGCGCGATATTACAGAACGTAAATTAGCAGAAAAGCAGCGTGAAGTATTATTGCGGAACCTAAAAGAGACTAATAGAGAACTTGATGATTTTACCTATATTGTTTCTCATGATTTGAAAGAGCCTCTAAGAAATATCGATGCGTTTTCTAAGTTTGTTTTGGAAGATTACAGCGAGAAACTGGATGAAGACGGAAGGAATTACCTCGGCCGTATCCGGGCAAATGTAGACAGGATGTATAATTTGATTGAGGATCTTTTGAAGCTGTCACGGATTGAACGCCGCAAACATCCTATAGACCAGGTCAGGGCCGAAGATATTATAAAAGAAGTTAAGTTGCGGTTGGAGATGGCGATAAAACAAAAGAATGCTAGGGTTATTATTAAAGATAGATTACCTGTTATTTACTGCGATAAGATAAGGTTGACGGAAGTTTTTCTTAATCTTATTTCCAACAGCATTAAATTTGTTAAAGATAAAGAGCCGAGGATAGAAATAGGGTGTGTATCTAAAGATTTCTTTTATGAGTTTTATATCAAGGATAATGGCCCCGGAATTGAGAAACGGTATCATAAAAAGATTTTTGGCATTTTTCAACGGTTGGTTTCCAGAAAAGATTATGAAGGCACGGGTGCCGGGCTGTCTATAGTTAAAAAAATTATCCAGATGCATGGCGGCGATGTCTGGGTTGATTCAGAACCCGATAAAGGGGCTGTCTTTTATTTTGCTATCCCTAAAGAAAAAGAAGTTATTAACGGAAGGAAGAAATTGGGCGAAATTTTAGTAGAGAAAG
>CAZBZJ010000293.1:0-1525 GCA_964496355.1 uncultured Planctomycetia bacterium
CGTCATTGTTATGAGTATCTGAACCGATAGTAAAAAGCAATGGATTAGTTTTATACCGCGCTATTTTAGCTTGTAAATCAAAGGCAAAAGACCTCCAGTAGCTAATCTCATTAAGGCTATGTTTGCCGCTATAAACCTCTATCCCGGATAAATAACCCGCATACTGACCGAATATTTTCCGGATAGCTTCTGAAACTACCCGTTGTATCTGTAACTGTAAGCTCTTCATTTCCTCTTCGCTACCGGCTTTCTTGACGGTTCTCAATTTATTCTTAAGGGGCTTTATTTTTACCTTATCACCATTCCTGTCTTCGATAGGATGAGCGAGAACCGCTATGCCACCATTTTCAGAAATCTCAGGAAGGACAACTCCCATGTCAAAACTAAATTCATTAACCCCGCTTAATCCATCAGCCTCAGCTAAAACTCTGGCTACCTTATTTGCGTCCACTTCCTTAACACCGTTAGTGTTATCGTTGCTATCAAAGATAACTTTATTATTTCCTACGGATTTACTTATAAATTCTCGATCAACTGTATCTACGCCATATTTCCTGGCTGCATAAAAAGCGATTTGACGCCAGTTGGGATAGTCCGTACCATGCTTTATGAGATCCCCTAAGGTAATCTGCCAGCCTTTATCTTGGGCAAATCTACTCCTGTTAAATCTTTGCCTTATAATCTCCTGTTTAGCACTGTTCCACTCTAATCTCTTTCGTGTCAGTTTATATAACTCACTTTCTTTTACTTTCCTAACAAATCCCTGAATATCAGGAACGTCGCAGGGGAAATACCCTACTATATGCGTATATTCAGTATTTACATCTTGTTCAGCCAAATGAGCGGCGGTATCAAATTCAACGCCGGGAATGACTTTAATGCCAAATACTTCACCTGCCATAAGCGCTTCTTCAAAGTGCTCAAAAGTGTTATGGTCAACTACACCAATCGCCGCAAGCCCTTTTCGCCAGGCATCATAAACAACATAAGTAGGCGAATATTGTCCATCTGAACGGAAAGTATGATGATGAAGGTCGATAAGGCCTTTGAATTCGTTAGACGGCTTAACATATTCTTTTAGTTTTTTGGCAATTTTAATACGATATTTTATAGAATCTGAATCAATTTTGGATACAGCTTCTTGTACCATCTGCATATTTATTCTCGCATTTTGAATATGTTGACTACTCTCTAAATCATACGCCTCTTTTTCCTCTAAGGAAGCCGAATCAGGAAATGTATTATATCTTGCCTGTAAAACGGTTTCACAGATTCTCTGTTCGATAAGTACAGCTTGGCTATGAGCTTCTTCAATAGAGTAGCCTTCTGCTCGCAAACTCGCCTCAACCACCTCATGCACTAAGGTAGGAATTAATTCTGGATTGTTTTCATCTAAAAGATCGGGGGATATTAATATATATACTTTACCTTTATATATATAGACTAAACCGTATACTCTGTTGAAAATACCTGCAAGAACAGGATTATTATCTAAAAGTTCCTGCGGCGGGGCGCGGACTTGTTT
>CAZBZJ010000294.1:0-1504 GCA_964496355.1 uncultured Planctomycetia bacterium
CTTCTTTGGGGCAAGAAGGCTTAACTCCAAAAACCACTATTCTCGATAACCTTGCCAGCTTCTCTGCCCGGTGCAAAATAACCTTAAATCTGGATACCGGGCTTATGAAATGGTCTGAAGGAAAAACATAGATAATATAATCATCTTTACAGATTCCTTTGTCTTGCAGATATTTAGCCGAAAAAACGACAGCGGGTGCGGTATTTTTAGGGACTGGCTCGAAAATTATATTGTTCTTAATAACGTCACTTTGTCTTTTTGGGAGTTGAGATAAAAACTCTATCTGGTTATAGATAGTAAACTTATAATTATCCGAAGAAATAATATACACCTCATCAGGCTTAAAAAAAGCCAAAATCCGTTTGAGGGTTAATTGAAATAGAGAATATCCGTCTTGAAAATCAACGAATTGTTTAGGATGATTCTCGCGGGATAAAGGCCACAATCTGGTTCCTTTACCGCCTGCGAGTATAAAAGCAATTTTTTTCTTAGTTACATTTTTCCTCTGACGCATAATTTGAAGTATTATAACTTAAAATACTGGCTTTCTGCAACAATTATTCGTTGGGGACGTTCCCCAAAGGGACACCCTACTATGGCAGGATTCGTAGTTAATAGGGTGTCCCTTTGGGAAACGTCCCCGAATGCAGCTACTGACGCTTCAGCTCTGCACAACGTTTAGAAAAATAGCCGCCGGTATAACCGTCTAAAGCTGCTGTCAGCTCTTCTAAATAAAGCCTCTTTTCCAATAATTTTACCTTATCTTTAGGCGGATTATTAAGCAGTTCTATTCTGAGTTTGCGCCGTTCGAAATAAATCCGGCGCAAATCATCCAGGATATTTATTCTGGTCTGGGTCTTTAACCGGGATTTTGTGTCTATATCATCTTCATAAGAATTCCAGATTAGATCGCCTATATCCCAGGAAAGAGATACACTCCAATCCCTGGGTCCTACAGCAAATGCTCCCGATGAAGAACCGTAAACAGTCTTATAGTAGTTCAAGCCTAAATCCGGAAACAAGGCACGTATTTTTAACCGGTCTCTCCATTTACGAATTTGTTCCGGATGGACTTCGTTATACCTTAAAGCCGCTTCCTGCACTTGAAGGTAAGAAGGTTCACCTCTGGACAGCTGCCTCAACTTTGCCATAATTTTCTCATCTGCTTGCTGTGTCGATTTATATAACCCTTTAGCAGTCGCTACAATCATTCGAGAACCTTTGGTAGATGTTATTGCCCTTATATCTAAAGATAAAAAGTCAGAATAAATACGTTTGAGGTTGTTACTATTTATATCCAGATTATATATACCATGATTGGTGGCTAAAATTAGTTTTTCAGATTCATTAGCATAATAATCTATATCATTAATAGCTAAACTGGCGGCTGTTTGTAAAGTTTTCTTTCTCCAGTCCTTACCCTGATTATAAGAAATAAAGAGTCCCGAAGATGTACCTAAATATATTTTGTCGAAGTTTCGGCCGTCAACAAACAAACATAAAG